>DASWRS010000342.1:0-47092 GCA_036403075.1 Kofleriaceae bacterium | reverse complement strand
CGGGATGGCGCATCACCTGCTGGTTTCCTGATCCTGGCGCACTTCATCGATCACGAGATCAAGTCTCCATACTGGGACAAGCCGATCTCATCTGTGCTCGAAAGGAAGTATGAAAGAACACAGGCATCGATCTTCCCTCTGCAACCGCGCCTGTCTGCGAAGCTCATCTTCGTCGCGAACGGGCGTAGCGCCAGCTCACCCGAAACCATCCTTCAGTACGCTCGTGCGGCCGGCCTCGGGATCATCGTCGGAGAGCCGACGGGCGGTACGAACGGAGACGTTGCCACCTTCGATTCATTGAACGGTATCAGTGTTCGATTTACAGGCTTGAGGGCGCTCAATCAGGACGGCAGCGTGCTTCATGGACGCGGCATCACACCGGACGTCGTGGCGCACCCGACCGCGGCAGGCATACGCGACGGCCGGGATGAGATCCTCGAAGCTGCGATCTCGCGCGCGATGACGCCGTGACGAGTCCGTCGGCCCTGGCGTGAGCTCCAGGTCCCCTTCGGCTTGTGGCGGCGCCGGCGCTGGTTCCATCGCAGCGATGCCGGCGGCGGCCACGGTGCGACGTCGACGTGGCATCGGTTCGCGGAGCTCGTCCCGGTGGCGTAGGATGCGGCCGTGCTGTCCGTCGCTGATGCCATGCGTGTCGTGATCGAGCGTGTCCCCCGGCTCGCCGGCGAGCGTGTGCCGCTCGATCAGGCGGCCGGCCGGATCCTGGCGGCCGACGTCGTCGCGGGCCGGGCGCTGCCCGGGTTCGACAACTCGGCGATGGACGGCTACGCGGCGCGCTCCGCGGAGCTGCCGGCGACGCTGCCGGTCACCGGCGTGGTCGCGGCCGGCGAGCTCGATGTGCCGGCGCTGCCGGTGGCGGCTGCGCTGCGGATCTTCACCGGCGCGCCGATGCCGGCCGGGGCCGACACGGTGGTGATCCAGGAGGACGCGATGCGCGACGGCGATCGCGTCCGGCTGCCGGCGTCGCCCGCCGGTGACAACGTGCGGCTCGCCGGTGAGGACGTCGCGATCGGCGATACCGTGCTCGCCGCCGGGGCCCGGCTGACGCCGTGGGACGTCGGGCTCGTCGCCGCGCTCGGGATCGCCGAGCTGCCGGTGGCGCGCGCGCCGCGGGTCGCGCTGATCGCGACCGGCGACGAGCTGGTCGGCGTCACCGAGCCGCCGCGTCCCGGGCAGCTGGTCGACTCGTCGGTGCACGCGCTGGCGGCGCTGATCCGGGAGGCCGGCGGCACCGCCGATCAGCTCGGCATCGCGCGCGACGACCTCGCCTCGCTCGCCGACCGGCTCGACGCGGCGCGCGACCACGACGTGGTGATCACCACCGGCGGGGTCTCGGTCGGGGACCGCGACCACGTGCGCGCGGCCCTGGCGGCGGCGGGGATCTCGCTCGAGCTCTACAAGGTGGCGATGAAGCCCGGCAAGCCGTTCGCGTTCGGGATGCGCGGCGGTTCGCACCCGGCGCCGGTGTTCGGCTTGCCCGGCAACCCGGTGTCGACCATTGTCGCGTTCGAGCTGTTCCTCCGGCCGGCGCTGCTCGCGATGCAGGGCGCCCGGGTCGTCGAGCGGCCGCAGGTCACCGTGCACGTCGCCGGCGGCTATCGCAAGCCGGCCGGCCGCGCCCACTACCTGCGCGCCCGCGTGGTACGCGACGGCGAGCGGCTGGTCGCGACGCCGCACGCCAAGCAGGGCTCGGCGATGCTGTCGTCGCTGGTCGACTGCAATGCCCTGGTCGTCATCGGCGCCGAGCTGACCGAGCTCGCGCCCGGGGCCGCGGCGCCGGCGATCCTGATGGAGGCGGTATGAAGCTCACGATCGACGCCGCCGACCGGGTCGACAAGGCGCTCGCCCGGTTCTATCCCGAGGCCGGCCGCAAGCAGCTCGCCGAGCTGTTCGCCGATGGCGCCGTGCGGGTCAACGGCAAGCGCGCCAGCAAGGGCGACCGGGTCAACGCCGGCGACGTGATCGAGCTCGCCCGTGAGCCGGTGTCGGGCACCGCGCTCCGGCCCGCGCCCGATCCGGACGTCCCGCTCGTGATCCTCGCCGAGCGCAGCGAGCTGGTCGCGATCGCCAAGCCGGCCGGGGTGCCATCGCAGCCGCTGCGCGCCGGTGAGCTCGGCACGATCGCCAACGCGATCGCGTTCCGGTTCCCCGAGTGCGTCGCGATCGGCGACGACCCGCGCGATGGCGGCCTGGTCCACCGGCTCGACATCGGCACCTCGGGCGTGCTCGTGGTCGCGCGGACGCTCGACGCGTACCACGCGCTGCGCGCGGCATTCGGCGCCGGCATGGTGGTCAAGCACTACCTCGCGATCACCGATGGCCGCCCGGTGGCGCGCGAGTGCGACGCGCCGCTCGCCCAGCGCGGCAAGCGCGTCGTGGTCGATCTCGCCGAGGGGCTTCCGGCGTATACCGAGATCGCCGTCGAGGGTGTGTCACAGGGGCACGAGGCGCACGACGCGCACGAAGCGCACGCCGGGCACGCGCTCGTCCGGTGCATCGCGCGGACCGGACGGATGCACCAGGTCCGGGCCCACCTCGCGCATGTCGGCGCGCCGATCACCGGCGATGCGCTCTACGGCGGCGCCGCGCTGCCCGGCCACGACGGCTTCTTCCTCCATGGCGCGTCGATCGCGCTGCCGATCGGCGGCGGCGAGCCACTGCTGATCGAGGCGCCGATCCCGGATCGGTTCTCCCGCGCGCTCGCCGCGTGCGCGCTCGCCTGACCTCGGCTACGTTCTTCGGCGGAGGTAGTAGCCATGATGAAATGGATGTACGCAACGCTCTCGGTCGTCTGCATGCTCGCGATCGCCACCGGCGAATCCGCACCGGCGGCCGCCGCGCCGACGGCCCCGCAGATCGGCGCCTGCCGCTGGGTCTGCGGCGGCAACCCGACCCGGTTCACCAGCGCCGCCGCGTGCGATGCAGCGTGCGCGACCGAGTGCGAAGTGCTCTGCTGAGAGCGTGTCAACCGGCGTCGCGCACCGGCGGCGAGCCATCGAGCGCCGCCGCGCCGAGCCAGCGCAGCAAGAGCTCCACCGCGCGGGGGCTGGCGTCCTCGCCGTGGATCTCGCCGAGCACGCCGCAGACCTCGGCGAACGCGGCGCCGCCCGCGATCTGCGAGGCGAGCCGCGCCTCGTCGGCATCGAGCGTGCGGTGCAGCACCGCGACGTCGCGCCGCCACACCAGCACGACCCGCGGCTCGGACGTGGGCGTGGGCTCGAACGGCGGCTCGCCGTCCTCGATCGCGCTCCACAGATCGTCGACCGCCCAGGCCAGCGGGACGACCACGCTCGAGGGCACCCACGACAGCACCAGCCCGGGCAACTCGTCGCCGAGCGCCGCGACCTCGTCCTGGGCCAGCGGCTCGGTGTCAGCGCCGTCGAACACCTCGATCCGGGCGCGCTCGAGCGCCGCGAGGTCGGCGGCCCACGCCGGCGCGATCGCGGTGCCGCGCAGGAACGCCGGGAGATCGAGGCCGGTGTCGCGCAGCGTGAACGAGCGCGGCGGGTGCGCGCGCAGGTACTGCGCGACCACGTCACCGAAGCGATCGTCGCCGAGCGCGACGCGCAGCTTGGGATAATCATCGGCGAGCGTGTCGTGGAGCCGGCTCGCGTACATCCGCGCGTAGACGTCCACGTCGCCCGAACCGATGAGATCGGCGCCGGCCTCGGGCTCGCCCCCGGGCTCGTGGCCGACGACCCGGTCGTAGAACTGCTGCTGGAGCTCGGCGAGGTCGGCCATGATCGTCACCGATCCTAGGGCTGCCGACGGCGCCGCGCCAGCCGAGACGGCTACATGCCGGCGGGGACGACGGTGCCACCCTTGGTGGTGCACTCGTCGGCCGAGGCGGCGGCGGCAACGCCCTGGCCCTTGCAGCCGTTCTGGCCCTTGCAGGCGTTCTTCTCGGACTTGCAGCTGCCCTGGCCCTTGCAAGAGTTGATGCCGGCGCACTGGACGCTGGCGGTCTTCTCGCCGGCGGCGGGCATGCTCGACTTGTCGGCGCTCTTGCTGCCACACGCAGCCGCGAGCAGGCTCGCCGCCGCAAACGCGATCACGGTACCGTTACGAACTGGATTCTTCATTATCGATTCTCCTCGAAGTAAGTGCGAGGGCATGCCCCGCGTCCGCTCAGGCTCGCGACCTGGCGACCTGGTTACGCCCGGTCGGCCAGGAAGCTACACCGGACGTGTGGCGAAATCGCCGCGAGCTCGGTGCGGAGCTCGCGGGCTGATCGCGTGTTCAGCAATCGCGAGCAGCTCTCGAGTTCGAGAGTGTGTCGTGGTTCACGGCGACGCGGGCGACACGGGTCGCGTGCTGATCGCCCGGCGGATCGCGGCCTTCGGTGCGTGGTCATCCAGCGACAGCGCGCCCTGTCGCACCTCGACGCCGAGGCTGCGCCACAGCGCGCCGAGGTCCGGCGCCACCGGCGCATCCTTCATGCTGCGGTACAGCTCCTCGAGCACCGGCACCCCGACCACGCGATCGCCCTCGCGAAACGTCCGCTCGATCGACCAGTCGACCTGATCGTTGCCGCCCGCGGCCAGGATCCCGCGCAGCGCGTCGACCAGGCCGAGGCGGCCGCCGGTGCGCTCGCGGATCTGGACGTCGGCGAGCAGGCAGAACAGCGCGCCGCCCCAGTAGGTCCGCCCCCAGGTGTGGGTGTGGTCGAGCCCGCGGTCGCCGTCGCGCGGCAGGCCGTTCGGCAGGCCGTCGACCAGATCGATCCACACCTTGCCGGCCGGGTAGCGGGCGGTCCACGACCGCGCGAGCGGCTCGACGTAGGTCGCGATGCCTTCCTCGATCCAGTGATGCGCGCGCGGCTGGTCGGGAAACGCGGTGTGGACCATCTCGTGGGTCATGACCCAGTCGCGCGCCAGGTCGTCGGCGGTCGCGTGCTCGCCGACCAGCATCCGGGTATGCGCGCCGCCGTACGCCCACGTCGTCCCGCTCAGCACGCCGCGCCGGCCCGGCACCGGCTCGATCGCGATCCGGTAGTGCGCGACCGGGAACCGGCCGTAGTACGCGGCCACCGCGCCGGCGGCGTTCGAGATCCAGGTCATCAGCTCGGCGCGGGACAGATCGAGGTGGCCGTCGCCGATCGCGACCTCGATCTGGCCCCCGGCGACGCTGAGGTCCGGCGGCTGCCCCCGCGGCGCACCGGCCGCGCTCGCACACGACGCCAGACCGATCAGCCACCCGGTGACAAGCTCGCGGCGCATCCCGAGTAGCTACCTTGCCGCGGGGCCTCGGCCAACGCTCGGGCTAGCTCGGCCGCGCCAGATCGCACGACTCGAGCAGGCTGAGCATCCGGCCGGTGCGCAGGCGCTCGGCGCGGTCCGGCGACGCCTCGACCAGATCGGCGACCGAGCGCTTGCCGTCGAGCATCTCGCACAGCTCGATCAGGCCCTTGACCTCGAACCGCTCGGGGCCGACCCGCCGGGTCCGCGCGGCGCGCAGCCGGAGCTGGGCGTTGCGGGCGATCCACGCCTCGATGACCTCGTCGGACAGCGCCAGCGCGCCGGCGCCGAGGATCTCGAACGCGTTGAAGTCGAGCGGGAACGCCTCGCGCGGGTTCTCGCGGCCCGCGTACCAGCCGAACGAGCCCTTGTTCCAGGTGCAGACGTCGATGATCTTGGTCCGGACCTGCCGCGTCAGGTGACGGAACACCTCGAGCGGCTTGAGCAGGCCCAGGCCGACCAGGGTATCGCCGAGCTTGCCGCCGTAGTGCGGCATCATCGCCAGCGCCATCGCCAGCTCGCCGTCGGACAGCACGTTCTTGCTGACCAGGTAGTTGCCGAACAGCTCGCTCGCGACGTTGGACGAGACGTACTCGGGCTGGCCGTCGCGGACGTAGATCTCCTTCTTGATCCCGCCGACCGCGACCAGGAGCAGCCCGGTGGCGCGTGCGGTCATCAGCCGGAACAGCACGCGCAGCGGCGACGTCGTGCCGAACTCGCCGACGTCGTCGGGCGGCTCGGGGATGTCGGACAGAGGCGGCGGCGTCGGCTGGGCCCTGCGCGGCAGCGCGCCCGGCGCCGGCGCCGCGAGGTCACGCGCCACGACCGGCGCGTAGAGATCGTCGAACGCGCGCATCGCCGAGTCCTCGCCCGGCTCGGCCGGACGGTCGGGGACCGGCAGCGTGATCGCCTCGACCGCGGCGCTGATCGTGTCGGCGATCGGGAGCTCGACGATGCCGTCGCGCTCGGTGCGCTCGCGGCCGACCCGCACGGTCGACGGCCGGGGCCGGGGCCGGGGCGGCGCGGTCGGCCGCTTGACCTGCAGGCCGCCGGGTGCGGGTGCCGGCGCGGGCGCGATCGCCGGGGCGACCGAGGGCCGGGTCGCCGGCCGGGCGTGCACCGTGTCGGCGCGCGGGTGGGCGACGCGCGCCGCGAGGTCGCCGACCGTGACCGGTCGCGACGAGATCACCGGATCGGCGCCGTGCGGCTGATCGTAGCTGACCGAGATCAGCGGCATGCTCGGCTCATGCTCGGACGTGGCGACCGGCACGCCGTCGTGCGCCGCGTCCTCGCTCGGCGCGCGCCCGACCGCGATGTCGTCGAGCACGGTGGTGCCGGCGTTGACCGTCTTGTTGCGGCGCTCGATCACCGCGTCGCGGAGATCGACCACGACGTCGGCGACCACCTTGGGCGTCATGCGGTGGCGCTTGTCGAACAGCCACTGGGCGAGCGCGTCGCGGAACTGCGCGGCGCTCTGCCAGCGCTCGTCGGCCGACTTGCGCAGCGCCTTGCGGACGATCCCCGACAGCTCGGGATCGACGTCGGCGCCGTACTTGTCGAACCGCGACAGCCGGGCGTCGCGCACCATGATCAGCACGTCGAGCTCGTTGGTCGCGGCGAACAGCCGCCTGCCGGTCAACAGCTCGGCGAGCACGACGCCGACCGAGAACAGATCGCTGCGCGCATCAAGGCTCTGCTCGATCACCTGCTCGGGCGACATGTAGCCGTACTTGCCCTTGAGCGTGCCGCTCTTGCTCTTGTGCGCGCGGTCCGGATCCTGCTGCCGCGCGATCCCGAAGTCGACCAGCTTGATGTCGCCGCGGACGCTGAGCAGGATGTTCGACGGCGAGATGTCGCGGTGCACGATCTTGAGCCGCGAACCGTCGTCGCCGGTCAGCTGGTGGGCGTAGTCGAGCGCGTCGAGCACCTCGTGCGCGATCCACGCCGCGAGCTGGGGCTCGGCGCGCCGGCCGCGCGCCGCGAACTCGCGAAGCAGCGCGAGCACGTCGATGCCGTCGACGTACTCCATCGCGATGAACAGCGCGTCGTCGACCTTGCCGAGCTCGAAGGTCTGCGCGATCTTGGGATGGACGAGCCGCGCCGTGAGCTTGGCCTCGTCGATGAACATCGCGTTGTACGTGTCGTCGTCGATCAGGTGGGGCAACAGGCGCTTGATCACCACCTTCTTCTGGAAGCCGTGCTCGCCGGGCGAGGTCGCGACGAACAGCTCGGCCATGCCCCCCACGGCCAGCCGCTCGACGAGTTGATACCGGCCAAAGCCGATCGGAAAGTCGCCCACCGCGGCAGCCAGCGTAGCACGCCGCCCGACGCTGCCGGTCAGCTTCGTCGCATCAATAGGTATCCCGCGCGCTCGAGCGCGTGGGCCACTGCGCTGTCGAAGCGCTCGAAGTGCTGGAACGCCAGGCCGCGCTCGGTCGTCGACGCTTCGGCGCGCTCGCGCAACGGACGGCGACCACTCGACAGCAGCACCTGCAGCGCGCTGCCCTGGGCCTGCTCCAGGAATCCCCGGTAGCCGGCCTCGAAGTTTTTCTCACCGGGCTCGGCGAGCCCGCCGCAATCGATGATCAGGCACGGCGCGCCGGTCCCGACCGCGAGCATCCACGCGCGCGACAGCAGCGAGTCGATCGTCGCCGCGCTCGGCGCGCCGACCAGCAGGACCGCGGGGACCTTGGGCAGCACCTCGACGATCGGCGTGCCGCTCTCGAGCTGATCGGCCTGGCGCTCGCGCAGCGATTGCAGGCCGGACGCGGCGAATGCGTCGAGCGCCACGGTGGTGAGCCACTCGAACAGCCGCGACAGCGCGGCGGCGTCCTCACGATCGGCGATCGCCGCCACCACGTCGCGCAGCTCGAACAACAGCGCCGCGATGTCGAACCCGGTCGCACCTTCGCTGGCAAACTGCGCGCCGAGGAACGCCGCGCTGCGCTCGAGCTCCCGGGTCGCGTTGCTGCCGGGCTTGAGCTCGCCCGCGCCGGCGCTCGCCGCCACCGACAGCGCCTCCACCAGGTTGGCGACCTGCGCGGTGTGGGTCGCCGCCTTGGTCGCGCGCCGGAACCGCAGCAGCGAGCGCTCGAAGTGCACGATCCAGCTCGCGAGGATCTCGCTCGATCGCTCGCGAACGATGGCAGCCAGACCGGGGGGGTTCGCGTCGGTCACCGGACCTCATCGTAGCAAGTCGATCTCGCCGTCGCCATGCAATGATAGGATCGGCCGAGGTGAAGCTCCTATCCGTGGCGCGTACCGACGTCGGCCGGCGACGTCAGATCAACGAGGACGCGTTGTTCCGCGATGATGCGCGGGGCTTCTACGTGGTTGCGGACGGCGTCGGCGGTCACAACAAGGGTGAGATCGCCAGCCGCGAGGCTGTCGAGCAGCTCCGCATGTGGGTCTATGGCGCCGACCGCGATCTCGACCGGCTGGTCGCGCGCGTCGAGGCCGGCGAGCGCGACTGCGTCTGGGACATCCGCCGCCTGCTCGAGAGCGGGGTCAAGAGCGCCTGCTACATGGTCTACGGCATGGCCGAGCTCGACCCCGAGAAGAAGGGAATGTCGACCACGCTGTCGGCGCTGCTGATCCGCGCCAACCTCGCGTTCGCGGTCCACGTCGGCGACAGCCGGGTCTACCGGGTGCGCGGCCAGGCGGTGCTGCAGATGACCGAGGACCACACGCTGATCAACTACAAGGTCAAGCACGGCATGATGACCCGCGCGGAGGCCGAGAAGGCCTCGGGCAAGAACGTCATCACCCGCGCGGTCGGTCACAAGGACTACGTCCAGGTCGACACCGTCGATATCGACATCGCGCCGGGGGATCGCTTCCTGTTGTGCAGCGATGGGCTGCACGGCTACTTCACGAGCGACACCGAGGTCGCCGAGCTGTGCAGTGACGGCTCGCTCGAGGAATGCGCCGAGGCCGCGATCGGCCTGGCCAACCAGCGCGGCGGCAAGGACAACGTCACCGCGGTCGTGATCGAGGTGCAAACCACCGAATAGCTGCTAGGTACAAGCCGTCGGGACCCGATGACGCGCCGCTCTCGCATCGTGCTCTGGGCCTCGCTGGCGGCCGTGCTCGCGATCGTGCTCGGGCTCGTGCTCGTGCTCGGATCGAACGTCGCACGGCGCGGCCTCGGCGCCAGATCGGAGCCGCCGGCGCCCGGCCGCGACGCGGCGATCGGACCCGCGCGCCGCGAGCCGCGCGCGACGCCCGGTGCGCGCGCCGCGCCGCCGCTGCCGTCGGCCACCGCCGAGGGCACGGTGGCGATCGCCGGCCGCGTGATCGACATCCGCCAGCAGCAGGGCGTCGCCGGCATCGAGGTCGTGTTCCGCGGCGCGGCGGGCGAGACCCAGACCACGACCCGCAAGGACGGCGCGTACGCGATCCGGGTCGCCGCCGGGACCTACCACGCGTTCGTGCGCGACGACGCGGTGCTGTCGGTCGGGCGGCGCGATCCGATGCGGCTGCCCGGGCCACCGCTGGCCGAGACCGCGGGCGTCCCCGACGAGGCGCTGATGGCCGCGGTGATCGCGACCCGCGACGTCGACGGTCTCGACCTCTCGGTCGTGCGCGGCGGCACGGTCTCGGGGCACGTCGTCGATCGCGCGGGCCGGCCGGTCGCCGGCGCCGTGCTGCGCGCGATCGGCAGCACGCTCAGGCCGGCGCTCGCGACCGACCTCGCCGAGTCCGGTAGCGACGGCGCGTTCGAGCTCCGGCTCGCCGCCGGCGCGTTCGAGCTCGAGGCCAGCCATCCGCGGTTCGCCGGGATCGCCGAGGACAACCGCACGCGCTACGTCGTCGAGCCCGGCGATCACGTCGAGGCCACCGTGGTGCTCGCGGCGGGCTGCGTGATCTCGGGCCGCGTGGTCGCGCGCGACGGCAGCCGCGGCGGCGACGGCGCGATCGAGCGCCAGTGGGGCACCGGCGAGCTCGAGTTCACGCCCGCCGGACAGATCGACCCCGACGGCGCGTTCCGCTGGGTCACGACCGAGGAGGCCGAGGTCACGCTCCGCGCCTGGCCGTGGAAGTCGCCGCCGTCGCCGGGCCGGAGGTTCACCTGCCGCGACGGCGCGCGGTTCGACGGCGTCGTGTTCCGGCTGCCCGATCGCCGCCCCGATCTCGAGGGCGTGCTGGTCGACCACACCGGCCAGCCGCTCGGGTTCACGTTCGTCGATCTGCGGGCGCTCGATCCGGGCGGCATCGGCCAGCAGGAGCGCACCGACGCCGCGGGGCGGTGGGAGGTCTACAGCATGCCTCCCGGGCGCTACCGGATCACCGCGCGCACGCCGGATCGCGGCGTGGCGAGCGCGACGGTGGTGTCGCCGCGCGACGGGATCCGGCTCGAGCTCGGCGGCACCGGCCGGCTCGAGGGCACCACGCCGCGCCTGGCGCGCGGCAGCTTCGAGCTGGTGCTCGACAGCTGCTTCGAGGGCAGCGACGTGCTCGCGCTGCCGCAGTCGCGCCGGCTGGTGACCGTCGCCGGCGGCCGGTTCGCGATCGACGATCTGCCGGCGTGCGAGCTGACGTTCGCGGCGAACTGGCGCGGCCGGTCGGTCTCGCAGCACGTCGTGATCCCGGCGGGCGGCGCGGCGCGGATCGAGCTCGATCTGGGCGAGCCGCACGACAAGACCGTGCGCGGCGTGGTCCGCGATCCGACCGGCAAGCCGATCGCCGAGGCGATCGTCGGTGTGGTGCGCGACGACGACCCCCGGCCCGCGGCGATCGCCCGGACCGATGCGGCGGGCGCGTACACGATCAAGGCGTTCTCGGGGGCCAACCTCAGCGCGACGCTGCACGGCAAGGTCGGTCACGCCCGGGTCGGCGGCGCCAACGTCGACACCGAGCAGGTCGATCTGGTGATCGACACCGGCACGGACTCCGACGCGAACTGACCGAGGCCAGTCAGTCGAAGGACAGGCCGAGGTTGAGGCTGCTGGTCATCAGCACGCCGTCGCCGTTGATCATCGCCGAGGTCGCGCCCTCGATGCCCAGCACCGCCCACTTGAAGCGCGCGAGGTCGACCCCGATGCCGGCGAGCACCGCCGGGCCGATCAGCGTGTCGTCGCCGTACGCCGGCATGGTCTGGGTCCCGATCGGCGCCTTCAGGATGCCGCGGATCACGTAGACGCCGAGCCCGCCGGCGAACCGTAGCCACAGCGACGGATTGACGTAGTACTGCGCACCGGCGAGCAGGTTGACGTCGCTGTTGGCCTGGACCGGCTGGTCCTTGGGCTGATGCAGCGCGAGCGTGACATCGGCCTCGAACGTGATCACGGTGTGCGGGGTCGCGACGTGGCCGAGCCGCAGCGAGGTCGAGCCGCCCCGGCCGGCCGCGTTGTTGATCCCCACGCCGACGATCAGGCCGCCGCCCAGCGATCCGGAGAACGTCAGGCCGCTGCGGTTGGCGGTCGACTCGAGGTTGGCGTCGCTGGCCTCCTCGACGGCGGGATCGGGGTCGCCGGCGGGCGCGGTCCCCGGCATCGCCGCCGGCTGCACCGCGTCGGCGCGCGCGGCCCCGGTGGCCGCCAGCCCGATGGCGGCAACCGCCACGACGACGCGCGTCGTCATCCTCGGTTCGTTCCTCGGCTCGCAGAGCCGGGCGCGGCCGCGCCGACCTCGATCTCGGCGAACGCCGTCCGGCCGCCGAGGTGCGGCTGGTCGGGCAGCAAGAGCCGGGTGACCACCTGGCCACCGACCAGGTGCTTCTCGACGATCTCGGGGATGTCGTCGGCGGTGACGTGGCCGTACCAGACCTGCTCGGGGTAAACCACGACGGTCACACCGCGCTCGCATTGATCGAGGCATCCCGCGTTGTTGGCGCGGATGACCTTGGACAGGCCGCGCGCGGACAGCTCGGCCTTGAGGCGATCGCGCACGTCGACGCCGCCCTTGAGCTTGCACGAGCCCTTTGGGTTGTCGGCGGCGCGCTCGTTGATGCACACGAAGACGTGGCGCTGGAGGCTCGGCATCCGGCCACTAGAGTAGCACTCCCACCTACCGGACGACCCCGTCCGCGCCGGTGCTTGAAGCAAGCAGCTCGGTAGCGCATTCTTGAAGGCTCGGAGGAATGGACGACACGCGCACACACACCGGGTCGTCCGCCGCGGGGCTGGTGCTCGGGAGTTACCGGATCCTGCACGAGCTTACCAGCGGCGGCATGGGGACCGTGTTTCGCGCCCAGCACGTCCTGCTCGGACGTCCGGCGGCGGTCAAGCTGCTGCGCCGCGACCTGACGACCAGCCCCGAGCTGGTGCAGCGGTTCGTCAACGAGGCCCGCGCGGTCACCGCATGCAAGCACCCCGGCATCGTCGAGGTCTACGACTTCGGCTACACCGGGGATGGCCACGCGTTCATCGTGATGGAGCTCCTCGAGGGCGAGTCGCTGGGCCGCCGGCTCGCGCGGCTGCGCTTCACCGAGATCGAGGCCGCGGCGATCGGCGCCGGGATCGCGAGCGCGCTCAAGGCCGCGCACCGGGTCGGCGTGATCCACCGCGACCTCAAGCCGGACAACGTGTTCCTGGTGCCGGATCCCGACGGCGGCCTCGATCGCACCAAGGTGCTCGACTTCGGCATCGCCAAGCTCGCCGACGGCGCCCCGAGCACGAGCCAGAACACCCAGACCGGCGCGCTGATCGGGACGCCGCTGTACATGGCGCCCGAGCAGGCCCGCGCGGCGGCGGCGATCGATCACCGCGCCGACCTGTACTCGCTCGGCTGCCTGCTCTATCACATGCTGACCGGCAGGCCGCCGTTCGTCGCCGAGGGCGCCGGCGAGATCATCGCGCTGCAGATGTTCGAGGACGTCGTGCCACCGAGCCGGCTGGCGCCGGTCAGCCCCGAGATGGAGCGAGTGGTGCTGCGGCTACTCGAGAAGAACCCCGCCGATCGGTTCGGCAACGCCGGCGAGGTCGTGGCCGCGCTGGGCGAGCTCGACCGGCGACCGCCGAGCCGGATGACGCACCGGGCGGGTGCCCTCGGCGCCGAGGCCTCCGTGCAGTCCGATCGCGCCACGCGGCTCGACGACGTCGCGCCGCGGCTCGAGGACGCCGCGCCGGTCCACGACACCGCGCCGGTGGTCGCGCCACGCAGGCGGTCCGCGTTCCCGTGGATCGCCGGCACGCTCGGCGTCGTCGCGCTCGCCGTGGGCGGCGTCGGCTACGCAACGATCGAGCGCGGGCGCGGCACCGGCCCCGGCCCCGCCGCCGCGCTCTCGGGCACGGCACCGGCGACGCCGCGACCCGCAAACGCGACCACGCCGCCGGCGGCGGTGACGGCACCGGCGCCCGGGCCCGCGGCGACACCGGCGCTCCCGGCCCCCGGGCCCGCGGCGACACCGGCGCTCCCGGCCCTCGGGCCAGCCACCGCCACCGCACCGACGGTGCCGCCGGCGATCGCGCCTGCACTCCCGCCCGACCCGCACACCGCGCACATCGCACCGCCGCGGAGGCCCGCCCGGCCGCGCGGCAAGCCGAGCGTGGGCACGATCACGGCGCCTGTCGACGTCCGCTTGCATGACCCGGCGCTCGAGAGGCACCGTGTCGATCCGCCGAGACCCCCGGCCCGAGACCCGGACCACACGGCGGGCGGCGCCCCCATGGAGAACAACGTCGATCTCGACCCCAGGCCGGCGCGGCGCGGCACGCCGCCATCCGCGCCGAAGGACCCCGGCTCCCCGTGACCGTGCCCCGCCTGCATCGCGCCGCGCTCGCGGCCGCCGTCATGTCCGCGCTCGTCGTTGCGCCCGCCGCCGCGCAGACCCCGGCAGCGTCGCCGGCGCAGCCGCCGCTCGCACCGCCGGCATCACCTGCCGCGCCCGCGGCTGCGCAGCCCACGCCGGCCGCGCCCGAGCCCGCGGTGCAGCCGCCGCTCGCGGAGATCAAGGACGACAAGCAGATCGCCCAGGCCCTGCAATCGATCACGCAGGACCCGGCGATCGCCGTCGACAACCCGGCGACGCGACCGCTCGCCCAGGCGCTGATGACCGAGGGGGTCAAGCAGCTGCGCGCCCGCGCGTACGACCAGGCGCTCGCCAACTTCCTCGAGGCCTACGCCAAGTTCCCCAGCCCCAAGATCCTGCTCAACATCGCGTCGACGCTGCACGACATGGGGCGGCTCGCCGACGCCGCCAACACCTACCAGCGCTACCTGACCGATCCGGCGACCGGCGTCGAGCGCGTCGCCGAGGTCAAGGACCTGCTGCTCCGGCTCGACGAGCAGCTGACGATCCTCACCGTGCGGGTGTCGCCGCACGGCTCGGAGATCTCGATCGACGGCGGCCCGTTCATCCCGGTCGGCAGCACGCTGGTGACCCGCGTCCGGACCGGCCTGCACCTGGTGCGGATCCGCAAGGACGAGCGCGGCGACGAGCTGACGCTCAACGGCTTCGACGGCGAGAACAAGGAGGTCACGCCGACCCTTCCGGCCGCCGCACAGGTGGCGCAGCCCGCCGCCGCGCCGGCGCGGCCGCCCGAGGTCGCCGCGGTCACGCCCGGCCCCGGAGCGAGCACCGGCCCGGCTGCCCCGGCCGCCCCGGCCGGCCCGGCCGAGCGCGTCGACGGCTGGCTGATCACCGGCACGCAGTACGGCACGTCCGACGCCAGCGGCCGGTCGCGCACCGTGCACGACCGCAGCAACGGCCGCGCGCTGTCCGCGATCGTCCCGCGCTACGACGTGGCCGAGCGCGGCGACGTGATCCTCGACGACGACGACGCGATCGGCTCGGGCGTGATCAGCGTCTTGCGCATCGACGGCAAGGGCCGCGGCTTCGCCGGCGGCGCCGGCCTCGCGATCGCGCGCGGCAGGCTCGAGATCGATCTCATGGTGCTCCGGTCCGACGAGATCGGCGGCTATCTCGGCGTCCGTTACCGGCCATTCACCGGCGTGTTCCGCCCGTACGCCGCGCTCGGCGTGCCCGGGTTCGCGTACGATCATCAGGCGGACCTGCCCGACGGCATGACCGAGACCACCAAGCGCCTCGCGATCGGCGTGCGGGCCGCCGCCGGCCTCGAGCTCAAGATCAACGGCCACTTCAGCGTCGAGGGCGACCTGGGCTACGAGCACTTCTTCTTCGTCGATGACCACTTCGAGGACAACGTGTTCGTCCCGACCGTCGGTGTGATCGGGAGGTTATGACGGCGGGCCCGGCGCGCCTCCGCGTCCTCGTGGTGGCCGCCGCGATCGCGGGTGCGCACCGGGCCGCGGCAGCGCCGGGGCTGGTCGCCGAGCCTGCGGTGCAGGTGATCGGGCTCGACGCCGGCGGCTCCACGCCGGGCTCGGGCACGATCGTGCTGCGCAACACCGACACCACCGCCGTGGTCGCCGGCAGCATCACCGCGGAGCCGGGCTGCGACGCGCAGGTCCACGCCTCGCCGCTCACCGGCTTCACGCTCGGGGCCGGCGCGACCCGCACGCTCGCGATCAGCTGCGCGCCGGCGCCGGCCGGCATGCAGCGCTGTAGCTACCAGGTACGATCGCCGGCCAGCGCGGTCCTGCTCGAGCTCGAGGCCGTGTGCGCCTACGGCAGCGCGATCGGGCTGTCCGCCGACGCCACGGCGATCGATCTCGGCGCCGTCACCGTCGGCGGCACCGCGTCGCGGCCGCTCGTGCTGAGCAACACGGCGGCCGCGCCGATCGACGAGCTGTTCGTCGAGACCACCGATCTCGCCGGCAACTTCGCCATCGCCGCGCCGTGCAACCCCGACGCGCGCGAGTGCGACGCACCGATCCGGGGGGTCGCCGCCGGCGGCACGACGCGGGCGGTCGTGTCCTGCACGCCGCGCGCGGCCGGCCCGCTGTCGGCGCAGCTCCACCTCGTGACCAGCGCCGGCACCCGGCTCGCCGCGCCGATCGCGCTGACCTGCACCGGCACGCCCGCCGCCGTCCCGGTGCCCGCGGTGTCACCGGGATCGATCGACGCCGGCTCGGTCGAGGTCGTGACCGCGACCGCGGCTGCGGCCGTGCACGTCACCAACACCGGCGCCGGCTCGCTCAAGCTGCTCGCCGTCCAGATCCTCGACGGCGGCACCGGCGCCGCGGCCGACTGGACCGTCACCCCGCGCGCGCCGTGCACCACGCAGTCGCCGCTGTGCAGCCTGGGCAACAGCCAGGCCGCGGATCTCGATGTCGTGTTCGATCCCGGATCGATCGGCGTGCGCGACGCGACGCTGCTCATCCACTACCGCGACACCGCGGACCGCTCGCTGTCGATCCCGCTGCACGGCGTCGGCAGCGGCCCGACCCTCGATCTCGTCGCTGCGCCGAGGATCCTCGATCTCGGCGCGCTGCCCGTGGGCACCGCGGGCGCCGTCACCCTCGCGATCGCCAACCATGGCACGCGCAACCTCGGCGACGCCACCGTCACCCTCAAGCCCGCCGGTGCGCCGTTCACGGTCGCCCCCGGCCCGAGCTTCGCCGTGACCACCGCGGCACCGACCCCGCTCACCGTCACCTGCACGCCGGCGTCGGCCGGCAGCTTCCTCGCCGAGCTCCAGCTCTCGGCGCCGGACGTCCAGGCGCCGCCGCCGCCGATCACCCTGCGCTGCACCGGCGACCCCGCCGCGACGCTGGTCGCGACCCCGCCCGCGATCGTGCTCGGCGAGGTCCGGATCGGAACCTCGCGGGTCTCGCACGTCGGGGTCGCGAGCACGGCCGCACCGGCGATGCTGACCGCCGCCGCGCTCGAGACCGCGATCACCGGCCTGACCGTGCGCGGCACCCCGGCGACCACGCCCGCGACCCTCGACCTCACCGCGGCTCCCCAGGCCGAGGGCCCGCTCGACGATCGCATCACCGTCACGCCGAGCACCGGCCCGCCGCTCGCGATCCCGATCACCGGCAGCGCGGTCGCGGCCAGCTACAGCGTGCCCGCCGCGGTCTCGCTCGGCACGTTCTGCGTCCAGCAGCCCACCACGCCGCGGATCCTCGCGCTGAGCTCGACCGGCAGCGCCACCCTCGGCCTGTCCGCGCCCGCGCTGCAGAGCGCCGATTCGCCGTTCGATCTGGGCCTGGTCGCACCGCTCGCCTACCCGGGGATCGTCGCACCGCGCCAGCGCGCGATCATCGCCGCGACCGCCAAGCGACGCGACGTCGCCGGCCTGGTCAGCGACGACGTGATCTGGACCACCGACGTCGCCGGCGCCACCACCGCCCACACCACGCTGACCGCGACCTTCGTCAGCGACGGCGGCGCGGTCGCGCCCGACATGATCGCCTTCGGAGCCACCGCGATCCACGTCGACACCCGCAACTCGCGGCAGGTCACGCTGCAGAACTGCAGCAGCGCATCGCTCCGCCTCGACACACCGCAGGTGCCGGCGCCGTTCTCGATCGACAGCCCGAGCTTTCCGTCCGCGCTCAACCCCGGCGAGATCGCCACCTTCAGCATCGGCTTCCACCCGACCAAGCTCGGCCGCGTCACCAAGACCCTCTCGATCACCTCGCCCCAGCTCCAGCGCCCGCTCACCGTCGAGCTATCCGGCGACGGCGTCGCACCCGGCACCGACGGCGACGCCGGCCTCGACACCCCCGACGTCCCCAGCACCAGCTTCTACGCCTGCGGCGGCTGCACCACCACCGACCCATCCGGCGCGCTCGCCCTCCTGCTCGCCGCGCTCGCCGCCCTCGCCCCGCGCCGCCGCCGCCCTCGCTCGCGATGCCTCGTCACGGCCCGGATCCCCGGAGGTTCAGTCCCTCCTGCTGGCACTTCTGTTCCACGAACGGCTGAAACGCCGTGGGGACCCTGGGGAAGTACAGCCGGGCGAGGGCGAAGTCATGCGCAGCGCAGGCGTAGGTGGCCGCGGCGCGGTAGAGCGGATCGCTCTGCACGCAGCCGAGCGCCTTGACCGTGAGCGCGAGCGCCGAGCGGGCGAAGCCGAGGGCGTACTGCGTGCGAGCCTGGGACATCAGGGTGCCGACGTTGAGCACGCTGCAGCTGGCCTGGCTGCCCGACGCCTGCTGCACGGTGGCCGTGGCGTCGTGCGGCGGGGCCTCGAGCAGCTCGATGTTCTCCTGCCGGCAGCGCTGCTTGACGGCGGGCCGGGCCGGCCTGGGCAGCCGCGTGTAGTAGCGCTGCGCGCTGTCGTCGTGCGCCACGCACGCGTAGATCGCCGCCATGCGGAGCATGGAGACGTCCTGCTTGCACACCAGCGCCTCGGCGACGCTCGCGAGCGCGGTCTTCGCGTTGCCGGCGATGAACTCGTCCGCGGCCTCGTACATGAGGTCGTCGACCATGCGCTGGTCGCAGCCCGGGCCGCCCGGCGTGCCGAGCGCGCTGACCTTGGTCGACCGCGGCCCGGCCGGGATCGGCATGCGCGCCGCCGAGGACGTCACGGGCGCCGGTCCGATCGGCGGCGGGGTGATCGAGGTCGGCGGTTGCGGGCTCGTGCCGCCGCCGGGCGCGACGGCGAGCGGAAGGCCCTGGAGCTGGCAGCGCTGGACCAGCGGCCCCTGGTACTGCGGCGAGATCTTGGCGTAGTACAGCCGCGCGGTCGCCAGATCGTTCGCGGCGCAGGCGTAGAGCACCGCCATGCGGTACATCCGCATGTCCTGCTTGCAGCCGAGCGCCTTGAGCACCAGCGCGAGCGCGGGCCGGGCGAATCCGGCGCTGTACTGGTTCGCGGCCTGCATCAGGAGATCGTCGACGTTCAGCGCCGGCGAGCAGCTCGTGCCGGCGCGCACGGGCGTCGCGCCGGATGCGGTGGGCCCGGCCTGCGCGGCGGCGCGCCCGCCGTGCATCGCCACTACCCCCGCGACGATCGCTGCGATCCACATCCACCACCGGGCTGCGGCCGTCTTCATGGCCGTGGAGCGTAAAAGCACGCACGTTTCCCTGCAACACCGATGTCACGCCCTGTCCGGGTCCGTGGCCTCGGCCACCGCCACATTCGGACGCAGCGCCGCCCGCGGCGGCAGCGCTATCGGCCGGTGCCGCCGCGGATCTTCTTGAGCTCGCCGAAGAACAGGTCGATCTCCTCGGCCTTGGTGTAGAAGTGCGGCGCGATCCGGATGCCGACGCCGGGCCGGTGATCGCAGAAGAACTTGCGGCGGTTGAGCTCGCGGCACACGTCGGCCGCGCTCGCGAAGTCGAACACGATCGAGCCACCGCGCTGCTCGGGGGCGCGCGGCGTGTTGAGCTTCATGCCGAGCTCGTCGACCCAGTCGATGCACTTCTGGGTCATCACCAGGCTCTTCTCGCGGATCCGGCGCACGCCGATCTCGGCGATCACGGTGTGGCCGGCGCGCGCCTGGTACAGCGACGCCACCGCCGGGGTCCCGCCCATGTACCGCCACATCGACTCGGCGTAGCTCTGCTCGGGCATGGTGAACGCGAACGGCGACTCGTTGCCGAACCAGCCGGTCACCCGCGGCGCGAACTGCTCGATCAGGTCCTTGCGGACGTAGAGCCACGCCGCGCCCGGGCCGCCGCACAGGTACTTGACCGAGCCGCCGCACGCGAACGACACGCCGAGGTCGACGACGTCGATCGGGACCGTGCCGATCGACTGGTAGCAATCGAGGATCACGTGGGCGCCGACCTGGCGCGCCCGGTCGCAGATCTTTCTGGCGTCCTGGATGAAGCCCGACGAGAACACGACGTGCGAGATCGGCACGAGCAGGGTCTGCTCGTCGATCGCGGCGCACATCGCGTCGGCGTCGATCGTCAGGCCGTCTTTCGACGGCACGAGCACGCAGCGCGCACCGCGGCGCTGCTCGGCCTGCCAGACGTACGACACGGTCGGGAACTGCAGACCCTCGTAGACGATCTTGTTGCGGGCGGCGTTGCCCGCCGGGAACTCGAAGCACGACGCCAGGATCGACGTGATCGTCGAGACGTTCTGGTTCATGATCGTCGTGCCGGGCGGCGCCGAGATGATCTTGGCGATCCGCGCCGCGGCGCGATCGACCTCGGGGAGCCACTCGCTCCACGCGGTGATCGACCGGGTCTGCCACAGCTCGAAGAACTCGGCCAGGTCGTCCTTGGCCTGGGCCGGGACGCAGCCCAGCGAGTGCGAGATGAAGTGGACGCAGTCCTCGAGCGCCGGGAACGCTTTGCGGTACTCGAGCAGGCTGTCGGCGACGGGGTCGGCCATGGCCTGGCTTACCACGGCGCGGAGGCCGGCCGAAACTGCCGGGTCATCGCGGCGGTGGCGGGGTCGGCGGCACGATGGGCGAGCTCGCGGGCGGCGGCGAGGTCGCCGGCGGTGCCGGGCTCGGTGGTGCCGGGCTCGCGGGCGGCTGCGCCGAGGGCTGCGGATCCGCGGCCGCGGGGTCGGGCGGCCGTGGCCGGCGGCGCCGCCGGGGACGCGTGTCCTCGAGCGGCAGCGGCTGCGCCTCCTCCTCGACGGCGATCGAGTTGCCGTCGCCGCCGAGCCACAGCGCGGCCGCGGTGATCAGGCCCAGGAACGCGCCCGCCCCGCCGCCGACGGCGAAGCACGCGCCGGTGTTGTCGCTGGCGAGCTTGCAGGTCGCCAGCGCCAGCGTGCCGCCGACCAGGCCGGCGGTCACGGCCGGGTGCTTGACGCCGAACGCGCAGCCGGTCGATGGACCGGCCGCCAGGGCCGCCGCGAGCAGCGCCGCGGTCGCGCGCCTCATCCGTGGTACCCCGGGTCGTGACCCTTGGCGGCCTGGGCGGCGGTCCACTCGCCGAACACCTCGTCGCGGATGTCCCAGAGCTTGGGGAAGAACCGCTGCTTCATGCCGTGCTGCAACAGGTCGCTGTGCTTGCCCTTGAGCGACGGCGTGCCGGTGCCGATGATCCGGTACACCAGCATGAGGTGCCGGTAGCGCCAGATCTGGAGCAGCTGGTCGTAATCGACCAGGCCCTCGCAGAGCTGGAACAGCAGGTGATGATCGTGCGGCGCCTCGTAGATCGCGCGCAGCGTGATGCCCTGCCGCTCGAGGAATGCCGCGGCCGCCGGCCACACCAGCTCGCCCGGCAGCCGCAGCATGGTCCGGAACCCGGGCGACTCCTGGCCCGAGCCGCGACCCAGGCCGGTGCGGATCGTCATGTAGTCGGTCGGCGCCATCGTGTCGAGCAGATCGATCGACTGGAGCAGCACGCGCTGGACGCGCGACACCCGGCCCAGCGTGGTGACCGCGCGCGCCACATCGCCGGTCTCGAGCAGGCTGCACATGAACCGCAGCTCGTGCTCGATCAGCTTCATGTACAGCTCGTGCGCCTGGTGGACGACCTGGAACTGGAGCTCGTCATGGCAGGTCAGCAGGTCGGGCGTCTTCTGCAGCGCGAGCAGTTCCTCGGTGCGGATGTACTTCTCGTAGTCGGTGAGCGCCACGCGAGTGTCCTAGCACGGCCCAGGGGCGCCTCTGCCTGCGCGTGAGCGAACCGGGGATCAGGCCGCGCCGGTTGGCAGCAAAGCTCGCACGCAACCGGGCGCCGGGCCCTGCCTGGTCACTCATGCAAGATGCTGATCTTAATGGCTGAATATAAAAATTGTTAGCACTCGACCGGAGGGGTTGCCAAGCGAGCGCAGGATGCCTATAGGTACGGCCAGCACCCAATTGGAGCGAGGGCACACAATGAAGATCCGTCCGCTACACGATCGAATTCTGGTGAAGCGTCTCGAAGAGGAGACCAAGACCACGGGAGGTCTGTTCATTCCCGACTCGGCCAAGGAGAAGCCGATCCAGGCCAAGGTGATCGCCGTCGGCGCGGGCAAGCGCGACAAGGACGGCAAGATCATCGCTCCCGAGGTCAAGGCCGGCGACCGCGTGCTGTTCAGCAAGTACAGCGGCACCGAGGTCAAGATCGACGGCGAAGAGCACCTGATCATGCGCGAGGACGACCTCCTCGCCGTGCTCGACTGAGCCTGACGATCGTCATTCTCATCCGTCGTCCCATCCCAAACACCTCTCACCAAACCGCTTCCGCCGGATCGCTCGCCAGAGCGCGGCGCACGCGGATCCATAGATCGCAAGGACAGACAAATGGCTGCCAAAGAACTGATTTTTTCGTCCGGGGCTCGCAACGAGATCGCCAAGGGGCTGAACCAGCTCGCCAATGCCGTCAAGGTCACGCTCGGCCCGCGCGGCCGCAACGTCGTGATCGAGAAGTCGTGGGGCGCGCCGACGGTGACCAAGGACGGCGTCACCGTTGCCAAGGAGATCGAGCTCGAGAACCGGTTCCAGAACATGGGCGCGCAGATGGTCAAGGAGGTCGCGTCGAAGACCTCCGATGTCGCCGGTGACGGCACGACCACTGCCACGGTGCTTGCCCAAGCGATCTACAATGAAGGCGCCAAGCTCGTCGCCGCGGGCCTGAACCCGATGGACCTCAAGCGCGGCATCGAGGCCGGCGTGCTGTCGGTGGTCGAGCAGATCAAGGCGATGGCGACCCCGACCAAGGGCAAGGAAGACATCGCCCAGGTCGGCACGATCAGCGCCAACGGCGACGTCGAGATCGGCGAGATGATCGCCGAGGCGATGAAGAAGGTCGGCAAGGAAGGCGTGATCACGGTCGAGGAGGCCAAGACGCTGACCTCCGAGCTCGACGTGGTCGAGGGCATGCAGTTCGACCGCGGATACCTGTCGGCGTACTTCGTCACCGACTCGGAGCGGATGGAAGCGGTCCTGAACGACCCGTACATCCTGATCCACGAGAAGAAGATCTCGAACATGAAGGACCTCCTGCCGGTGCTCGAGCAGGTGGCCAAGCAGGGCAAGCCGCTGCTGATCATCGCCGAGGACGTCGACGGCGAGGCGCTGGCGACCCTGGTCGTCAACAAGCTGCGCGGCACGCTGCAGGTCGCGGCGGTCAAGGCCCCGGGCTTTGGCGATCGCCGCAAGGCGATGCTGCAGGACATCGCCGCGCTGACCGGCGGCGAGGCCGTGACCGAGGACCTCGGCATCAAGCTCGAGAGCCTCACCCTGAACGATCTCGGCCGCGCCAAGCGGATCTCGATCGACAAGGACAACACCACGATCATCGAGGGCGGAGGCAAGAAGGAAGCGATCGACGGCCGGGTCAAGACGATCCGCCGCGAGATCGAGGACACCACCTCGGACTACGACCGCGAGAAGCTGCAGGAGCGGCTCGCCAAGCTGGTCGGCGGCGTCGCGGTGATCCGCGTCGGCGCGGCCACCGAGGTCGAGATGAAGGAGAAGAAGGCGCGCGTCGAGGACGCGATGTACGCGACCCGCGCGGCCGTCGAGGAAGGCATCGTCCCCGGCGGCGGCGTCGCCCTGGTCCGCTGCATCGCGGCGCTCGACAAGCTGACCTTCGATGACGACCGTCGCTACGGCGTCAACATCCTGCGCCGCGCGCTCGAGGAGCCGCTGCGCCAGATCGCCGGCAACGCGGGCGTCGACGGCTCGATCGTCGTGTCCAAGGTCAAGGAGGGCTCGGGCTCGTTCGGCTTCGATGCCGCCAAGCTCGAGTACACCGACCTGGTCAAGGCCGGCGTGATCGACCCGGCCAAGGTCGTGCGCACGGCGCTGCAGAACGCGGCCTCGGTCTCGGGCCTGATGCTCACCACCGAGACGCTGATCGCCGAGAAGCCCAAGAAGGACGAGAAGTCGGGCGGCGGCGGCCACGCGGGCCACGGCCACGACTTCGAGGACTGAGACGACCGAGTCTCCTCCGAGCTCCGCGTCCCGGCTGCCCACCCCCCAGCGGCCGGTTGAAGATGGGGCTCCACGGCGTTCGCAGGTTCTGCGGGCGCCGTTTTTTTTGGTGCGACACGCGCGCACGCCGCCCGCGTCGCCGCGCAAACGTGCTCCACGCGACATCCGCCTCGGCCGGTGTTCCGCAACCGCGGCTGTCGTGACGGCCGACAGTGTCGACAATACTTGCGGTGAACCGGCGTAACCTCGTGCGGGCCGGACGGCGTCGAAGGGCATGGACGTTGCTTCGCTCGACGTGCCGCGCCCGCCTTGTTTGTCTTGCCCTGCTTTGCCCAAGTCTTGCCCGCATTGAACGATCGGCCGGCCCCCGGGTACACAACCATGTTGTTTCGCCGCTTGATCTTCTTCACGGTGCTCTCGTGGGCCGGGGCCGCGGGCGCCCAGGAACCAACCCCGGGCGCGCCGCCACCCGCCGCACCCGAGCAGCCGTCCGAGGCAATCACCGGCCGCGTGATCGACGCGTTCGGCAAGCCGGTCGCCGGCGCCACGGTCAGCGTCGAGGGCGGCACCGCGACCGCCGTGACCGGGCGCGACGGGAAATTCCGGATCTCGGCGCCGCTCGGCGCCAGCCTGGTCGTCGAGCACACCGGGTTCGATCCGGCGCTCGCCAACGTGGTCGGGACCACGCTCGACGACGTGGTCATGCTCAAGGCGGGGACCAACAGCGAGACGATCGAGGTCTCCGGCGAGGCCCCGGCGGCGGCTCCCGGCGCGGCGGCGCTCGATCGCCGCGAGCTGCAGCGCATCCCCGGCACCGGCAACGACGTCGTGCGCGCGCTGACCGCGATGCCCGGCGTCGTCAACTTCCAGCTCCCGCTCGGCTACTCCGGCGTCGTGATCCGCGGCTCGTCGCCGCAGGACTCCAAGGTCCTGATCGACGGCTTCGAGGTCCCGGTGCTGTTCCACAACATCGGGTTCCGCGCGCTGGTCCCGGCCGAGGCGATCCAGTCGCTCGACTACATCCCGGGCGGATTCGATGTCCAGTACGGCCGGGCGTCGTCGGGCATCGTCTCGCTCGAGACCCGGCCCGGCAGCGACCAGCGCACCACCCAGGCCGAGGTCTCGCTGATCGACGGCGGCCTGCTCGCCCAGGGCAAGGCCGGCGCGAAGACCCGCTACATGTTCGGGCTGCGGCGCTCGACGATCGACCTGGTGCTGCCGTCGCTGATCCCGGCCAGCGCCGATCTGTCGCTGACCACGGTGCCGAGCTACTACGACGGCCAGCTCCGCATTGATCACGAGCTGTCGTCGACCTGGCGGCTGTTCCTGTCGACGATCGGCACCAACGACGTGTTCGAGCTGTTCGCCACCAAGGACGAGAACGCGAAGTCCAAGCGGTTCTACAACAACACCCGGTTCCTGCGGCTGACGCTCGGCGGCCAGTATCACGAAGGCCCGTGGTCGGCCAAGCTCGCGCTGTCGGGCATCGCGCAGGAGTTCGTGTTCGAGGCCGGCCTGTTCCAGCGGATCCGCGTGCAGCAGCCCAACGTCACGCCGCGCGCCGAGATCACGCGCACGGCGGACAGCTGGGCCGGGCTGTCGCACGTGGTGTGGCGGATCGGCGCCGAGGCCTCGATCGGCCGCTCGACGGTCGACATCGCGCTGCCGCTCGAGCGCCGCGAGGGCCAGCCGATGCCGCAGCGCGATCCCAAGGACACGAGCACCATGTTCAACGGCTCGTTCTGGCTCCCGGACTTCGCCGGCTGGACCGCGCTGACCGCCGATCTCGATCCGCAGGTCCGCGCCACGGTCGGCGTCCGCGCCGACGCGTTCGGCCGGATCGGCGAGGTCGACCTCGAGCCCCGCGGCGAGCTCCAGATCAAGCTGCCGGCGTCGCTGACCGCCCGGCTGTCGGCCGGTGCGTATCGCCGGCCGCCCGAGTTCCAGTCCGAGACTCTCCACACCGAGATCGGCTCCGAGCACTCGGCGCAGGCGATCGTCGGCCTGCAGTACGAGCCGCGCGAGGGCACGCGGGTCCAGACCTCGGCCTACTACACCGACCGCTCGCACCTGATCAAGAGCAACCCCGACGGCACGCTCAACAACGACGGCCGTGGCACCACCGTCGGCGCCGAGCTGCTGGCGACCTACCGCGGCGGCCCGTGGTTTGGCTGGCTCAGCTATTCGTACTCGCACTCGACGCGCGTCGACGCGCCCGGCGCCCCGGAGCGGCTGTTCGACTACGACCAGCCCCACAGCCTCAACGCCGCGGTGAGCTGGCGGCGCGGCCGGTGGCAGCTCGGCGGCCGGTTCCAGCTCTACTCCGGCCTGCCGTACACCTCGCCCCAGGGGGCGGTGTTCGACAGCGATCGCAACATCTATGTGCCGGTGTACGGCCAGGTCAACACGTCGCGCGCGCCGATGCACCACCAGCTCGACATCCGCGTCGACTACTCGTGGAAGTGGGGGCCGACCGAGATGACCGCGTTCCTCGACGTCCAGAACGTCTACATGAACGAGTCGGTGGCCGCGTACTTCTACAGCTACGACTACACGCAGCGCGATGCGTTCAAGTCGCTGCCGATCATCCCGTCGCTCGGCCTGCGAGGCGTGCTGTGAGGCGCGCGGCGCTGGTGGTCGTGCTCGCGCTCGCTGCCCCCGGCGTCGGCGCGTGCATGGGCGACATCGATCCGCCGTGGCAGCTCGATCACGACCGGATCGTCGCGGTGCGCGCCAACCCGCCGGGCATCGCCTCCGGCCAGAGCTCCGCGATCGACGCGCTGCTCGGCAGCAAGGGCAAGATGACCAGCGTCGCGACGCCCGAGCTGGCGCGCGTGGTGTCGCCGGCGAGCCTGTCCGACGTGCTGTCGAGCAACGCCGGGCGGTGGCTGGTCACCGCGCCCGACGAGACCCGGCTCGCCGCCGCGCGCCGCGAGCTCGCGCTGGCGGCCGGCGTGCCGGTGCCGCTGCAGATCAGCGTGTCGTACGCCGGCCAGTCGCTGGTCGCGACCAAGACCGTCGTGCTCGGCCAGGCCGCCGACAACCCGCCGATCGACGGCAAGATCGCGATCGACGGCAAGCCGCCCGGCGACGCCGAGCTCGTGGTCGGCAAGCTGGTCAAGGTGCCGCTGTCGATCGACGTCGACGACGCGGCGTTCGACGTCGCCTGGCTGACCTCGTGCGGCACGATGCACGACTTCGATCTGCCCCAGGCCTACCTCAAGGTCGAGGTCGACGATCCGGCCGCCGGCGAGCTCGCCGTGGTCGTGCGCGACGCCCACGGCGGCGTATCGTGGCAACTGTGGTCGATCCACGCCGAGTAGCGCGCCCGCGTAACCCAGCCTTCACCACCACGCGCGTCCGAAGTCTTCGGACGCAACTTTGTCGGCATGGTGGGCGCCGATCCATGGCACCCTCCGCGGCCGGGTGTTGCGCCGCTGCGTCGTCGCCATGCTGCTCGTGGCTCGGGGTGCCACGGCAGAGCCGGTCGGGCTTGTCCGGCCGGCGGACGTGTTGCCCGCGGTCCGCGGCCGGGTGATCGACGGCGGCGGCCGGCCGATCCGCGGCGCGACGGTGGCGATCGTGGCGGTGGCGACCGCGGCGCCGGCGATCGCGACCCGCGCCGCGCCGGCGGCCGCCGCGACCACCGATGCCCGCGGCGGCTTCACGATCGTCGGCGCGCCCCCCGGCGCCGGCCTGGTCGTGCTCCGCGACGGCTACGCCGCCGGGCTGGCGACCGCGAGCCCCGAGGTCGGCGACATCGTGCTCTACCCCGAGGCGCGCGATGGCGAGACCATCGCCGTCACCGGTGAGGCGCCGCCGGCGGCCCAGGGCGCGGGCCGGCTCGCGCGCGCCGACCTCGAGCGCCTGCCGGGCGGCGGCAACGACGCGATCCGCGCGCTCGACGCGATGCCCGGCGTGGTCAGCTTCCCGTTCCCGCTGTCCGAGTCCGGGGTCGCGATCCGCGGCTCGTCGCCCCAGGACTCGAAGATCCTGATCGACGGCTTCGAGGTCCCGCGGCTGTACCACGACATCGGCTTCCGCTCGATCATTCCCGCCGAGGCGATCGACCGGATCGACTACATCCCCGGCGGGTTCGACGTCGCGTTCGGCCGCGCCACGTCGGGCATCGTCGATGTCACCACGCGCGCCGGCGGCGATCGCACCGGCCGGCAAGCCGAGATGTCGTCGTCCGACGGCGGCGTGCTCGCGCAGGGCCGGTTCACGCGCGGCCGCTACCTGCTCGCGTTCCGGCGCTCGGTGATCGACCAGCTGCTCCCGGCGATCCTGCCCGACGATCTCGACCTGTCGCTGACCACCGTGCCGCGCTACTACGACGAGCAGCTCCGCATCGACTACGCGCCGTCGTCGCGCTGGTCGTTGACGCTGTCGAGCCTGGGCTCGGACGACGTGCTCGCGCTCTACACCAGCCACAGCGCCGCACCCGACAAGCGGCTCTACGATCGCACGCGGTTCGTGCGGCTCACGACCGCCGCGCGCTACCACGACGGCCCGTGGACCGCGAACCTGGCGCTGTCGGGCATCGCCCAGCAGACCGAGCTCGAGCGCGGCACGATGCAGCACCTGTCGGTGACCTCGCCGGGCGTGACCGCGCGGGCCGAGATCGCGCGCTGGCTCGGCAGCACCGCCGGCCTGGGCGATCTGACCTGGCGGCTCGGCGGCGAGCTCGCGGTGTCGCGCAGCACGGTCGACGTCGCGCTGCCGCGGGACCACCGCGAAGGCGAGCCGGCCGCGCCCGACGATCCGATGGATACCGCGCTGCGCTTCACCGGCGACCTGTGGACTCCCGATCTCGCCGCGTGGACCGCGGTCGCCGCCGCGCTCGATCCGCGGATCCGGCTGACCGCCGGCCTCCGGCTCGACGCGTTCACCCGCGTCCACGACGTCGCCGTCGAGCCCCGCGCCGAGCTCGCGATCCAGCTCGCCGCCGCGGTCACCGCCCGGCTGTCCGCCGGCGCCTACCGCCGCCCGCCCGAGCACCAGACCGAGCTGCTCGACGCCCGGCTCGCACCCGAGCGCGCCACCCAGCTCGTCGCCGGCGTGTCGCTGCAGCCGCGCGACACGCTGCGGCTCCAGGCCTCGGTGTACTACACCGATCGCAGCCACCTGATCACGCGGGTCGCCGATCAGCTGAGCAACGCCGGGCGCGGCACCAGCACCGGCGCCGAGCTGCTCGCCACGCTGCACGATGGCCCGTGGTTCGGCTGGCTCGGCTACTCGTACTCGCACTCGACCCGGATCGACGCGCCCGGCCTGCCGTCGCGGCTGTTCGACTACGACCAGCCGCACTCGCTCAACCTCGCCGTGTCGCGCAGCTTCGGCCGGTGGTCGCTCGGCGGCCGGTTCCGGCTGTACTCCGGCCTGCCGCAGACGCCCGTCACGGGATCGGTGTTCGACAGCGACACCAACCTGTACACGCCGATCTACGGCGCGGTGAACTCCGACCGCGCGCCGATCCACCACGAGCTCGATCTCCGGCTCGATCGCCAGTGGCGCTGGGGCCCGGTCAAGATGACCTACTTCCTCGACATCCAGAACGTGTATTTCAACCAGAGCACGCTGGCGTATTTTTACAGCTACGACTACGCGCAGCGCGCGGCATTTCGCGCACTACCGATCTTGCCGACTGCGGGCCTGCGCGGCGAGCTGTGATCCGCCGCGTCGATCGATCCGGTAACCGGTGCGGGCCCACCGCAAGGTCGACCTCGAGGCGATCGGCACCGCGGCGATCTCGAGTCAGACCAGCAATCCCGAGGGCGACAACAACGACCGCACGACGACCGTGCTCGACGTCGGCTACGGCGTCGGGCTCGCGTACTGATTCACCCGGCACTGGAACCTCAGCCGGACGGCGACCAACCCGCTGATCACCTACGTCCGCGTCCGCCAGGACATGGGGCCCGGCGTCACCGCCAGCAACAAGACCACGACGGTGGGCCTGGTGTTCGACCCGACCGTCGCGTTGATGATCCACCTGTACGACTGACCCGCGACCGAGCCGCGCGTTGCTCCGGAGGGGGCGCTTGACAAGCGATCCTTCTGCCGACCTACTACACGACATGATCGATCTGTACTTCTGGCAGACCCCGAACGGCCGCAAGGTCAGCATCGCGCTCGAGGAGCTCGCGCTGGCCTATCAGGTCGTCCCGATCAACATCGCGCGCGGCGAGCAGTTCAAGCCCGAGTTCCTCGCGATCAGCCCGAACAACCGGATCCCCGCGATCGTCGATCACGCTCCGGCCGACGGCGGCGCGCCGATCTCGGTGTTCGAGTCCGGGGCGATCCTGCTCTACCTGGCGGACAAGACCGGCCAGCTGATCCCGCGCGACGTGCGCGGCCGCACCGAGGTCCTCGAGTGGCTGATGTGGCAGATGGGCGGCATCGGTCCGATGTTCGGACAGGCCAACCACTTCGTGGCCTACGCCCCCGAGAAGATCCCGTACGCGATCGATCGCTACGTCAACGAGACCCGGCGGCTGCTCCGCGTGCTCGACACCCGGCTCGCCGCGCGCGCGTTCGTCGCCGGCGACTACTCGATCGCCGACATCGCGTCGTACCCCTGGGTCGCGTCCGCGCGCGAGCGGCTGATCAAGGACGACTTCGACTACCCCAACGTGGTGCGCTGGATCGACGCGATCGCGGCGCGTCCGGCGGTCGCGCGCGGCATGGTCGATCGCAGCGAGAACCGGACCGCGGCGATGGACGAGGAGGCCCGCAAGCACCTGTTCGGCCAGCGCTAGGCGTGCGCCGCGCCCACGCGATCGCGACGGCCGTGGTCGCCCACTACGCGCAGGTCCGCCGCGACCTGCCGTGGCGGCGAACCCGCGATCCGTACGCGATCTGGGTCAGCGAGATCATGCTGCAGCAGACCCGGGTCGCGACGGTGATCCCGTACTGGGAGCGCTGGATGGCGCGGTTTCCGACGGTCTCGGCGCTGGCCGAGGCGGCGCTCGACGACGTGCTCGCGGCCTGGGCTGGCCTCGGCTACTACTCGCGCGCCCGCAACCTGCACGCCGGCGCCCAGACCGTCGACGCGCGGTTCGGCGGCGCCCTGCCCTCGCGCGCGGCCGAGCTCCGCGAGGTGCCGGGGATCGGCCCGTACACCGCGGGTGCGATTGCGTCGATCGCGTTCGGCGAGCGCGCGCCGCTGGTCGACGGCAACGTCGCGCGGGTCCTGGCGCGGGTGTTCGCGATCGAGCACGACATCAAGTCGAGCGCCGGCGGCAAGGCGCTGTGGGCGGCGGCCGGCGCGCTGATGGCGGCGCTGCCGCCGGCCGCGGCGCCGGGCGACCTGAATCAGGGGCTGATGGAGCTCGGCGCGACGATCTGCGCCCCGACCCAGCCGCGCTGCCTGGTGTGCCCGCTGGTCCGCGACTGCGCCGCCGCGCGGACCGGCCGGCAGGACGAGCTCCCGGTGGTCGCTGCGCGCAAGAAGCCGTCCGAGCTGCCGGTGCTGGCGCGCACGCTGGTGTGGATCGAGGACGCCGGCGAGGGCGAGATCGTTCTGGTGCGGCGCACGCCGGACGGGCTGTTCGGCGGGCTCTGGGAGCTGCCGCCATTGGACGTCGCCGAGGCGATCGGCGTTACGGTCGATCGCGCGCCGGTGGCATTCCACGACCAGACGCTGACCCATCGCCGACTGCGAATCGCCGTGGTTCGCGGTGCCATGCCCGCGGCGCTTGTCGCGCCCTGCGATCCGGGCTACGACGCGATCCGGCGGGTGGCCGCGTCCAGCGCGACTGCGCTCGGCATCGCCGCCGCGACCGCTGCGATCTTGCGAATGCACGAGGACACGCCATGGAGCTCGATCCCACGACCCTCGCCCTGTTCACCGAAGGCTACAAGAAGATCCTCGAAGGCATCGGCCGGCTCGGCTACGACATCGCCGACGAGAACTTCGTCGACACGGCGGCGCGGGCGGCCAAGGGGCTCCACGAGCTGATCCACGACCAGGAGCAGGTCCAGTTCCAGGTCAGCGCGCTGCTCGGCAAGACGTTCCCGGCCAAGTACACCGAGATGGTGATCTCGAAGCACAACACCGCGTTCGGGGTGTGCCCGCATCACCTGTTGCCGGTGATCTACCGGATCTCGATGGCGTACATCCCGACCGACAAGGTGCTCGGGCTGTCCAAGCTGTCGCGCCTGGCGCGCATGATCGCGCGCGGCCCGCGGCTGCAGGAGGACCTCACCCACGAGCTCGCCGAGATCCTGCACAAGCAGCTCGCGAGCCAGGGCTCGGCGGTCTACATCGAGGGCCTGCACATGTGCATGGCGGCCCGCGGCGTCGGCGCCCACGAGGCACGGCTGGTGACCAGCGGCGTCCGCGGTGTGTTCCTCGAGCACCTGGCGACCCGCGAGGAGTTCATCAAGCTCGTGGTCGCGCCGGCCGGCACGGTGCTATAGCCGCAACCGTGCGGGACCACGGCTGTCCGGGCGACATGATGCGAGCTGGGTTGCTGGCCCTCGTCGCGTGTGCGCACCCGCCGCCGTCCCGGCCGGTGACCGTCGCGCCGGCCGCGGCCGCGCCGTCGCTGCCGTCGGGCACACCGTCGCCGTGGGCCGGCGTGCCGGTGCGGGTGATGACCTGGACGCCGCGTGGCGTGGAACAGATCGGCGCGCTGCCCGGCGCGCTGCCGCAGCCGATGCCGGCGCGCTGGTACGTCGAGCCGATCGCCCGGCTCGACGAGGCCGCGTTCGGCCGGCTGATCGCGGCGGTGCGCGGCGAGCACGTGCCCGGGCTGTCGCTGAACCACCAGCCGGTCGCGCCGTGGCTCGGCGCGCTGCGCGATCTGCCCGAGCTCGGCGCGCTGATCCTCGACGGCACCGGCGCCGACGCCGCGGCGCTGCGCGCGATGCAGCTGCCCTTGACCCGGCTCTACCTGGCGCACACCGCGATCGACGACGCCGCGGTGGCGAGCGTGGTCGAGCGCTACCCCGGCCTCGAGGCGCTCGATGTCGAGGGCACCGCGGTCGGCGACGCCGGCGTGCGCGCGATCGCCGGGCTGGCCTCGCTCCACGCCGTCAACCTCTCCGGCACACCGATCACCGACGACGGCGGCGCCGCGCTGGCCGGGCTCGCCGCGCTCGAGATCGTCGATCTCGGCCACACGCGGGTCGGCGCCAGGACGGTCGCGGCGCTGCGCCGGCTGCCACTCCGCGAGCTGTTCCTCGATCACACCCGGGTGCGCGGCGAGATCGCGACGCTGGCGCCGCTCGCGCCCGGCCTCGTGCGGTTCGAGGTCTCGGCCACCGCGCACCACCCGACCGACGCCGAGCTCGCCTGGCTGGCGAACGCGCCCAACCTCGTCGAGCTCGGCGTGTCCGGCGCCAAGCTCCACGATCCGCTGGCGCTCGCGCTGGTCAAGCTCCCCGGGCTGCGCGAGCTCCGCCTCGCCGGCACCGCGGTCACCGCCGCCACGGTCCGCGCGGTCGCACAGCGCCGCGATCTCGAGGAGGTCGATCTCGGCGACCTGCCGGTCGACGACGCCAGCGCCGCCGCGCTGCTCGACACTCCCGAGCTGCGCATCCTGCGGCTCGACGGGACCCCGATCACCGACGTGGCGCTGGCCGGCGCCGTCGGCCCCAGGCTCACCGAGCTGTACCTGTCGTACACCGCGCTCGGCGACGCCGGCCTCGCGATGCTCGACCGGCTGCCGCACCTCGCCGCGCTCGGCCTCGGCCATACCGGGATCGGCGACACCACGATCGATCGGATCGCCCGGCTCGGCGAGCTCCACACGCTCGTGCTGTCCAAGGTCCCGGCGTCCGCCGAGGCCCTGGCCAGGCTGGGCGCGCTGCACCGGCTCGAGCGGCTGTACCTCGATCACAGCCGCGCCGGCGACGCCGTGATCGCCGCGCTCGGCGGGCCCCGCGATGCGCTGCGCGTGCTCCACCTCGCCGGCAGCGACGTGTCGGCGGACGGCCTCGCCGCGCTGCGCGCGCTCGGCGAGCTCGAAGAGCTGACGCTCGGCGACACCCGGGTGCGCGACGAGATCGCGGACCTGTCGGCGTGGCCGCGGCTGCACACGCTGTCCTTGACCGGCCTCCTGGTCACCGACCAGGCGCTGCCCGGGCTCGCGGCGCGGCCGTCGCTGATCACGCTCGATCTGTCGGCGACCGACGTCCGCGATCCGTCGCCGCTGGCGGCCCTGCCCCGGCTCCGCGTGCTCGGCGTCGCCCAGACCCACCTGTCGCGCGCCGGCAACGCGGCGGTCAAGCGGCTCGCCGCGCGCGGCGTCGAGATCGTCCGCTGACCGGCCGCCGACCGCCGCCGACCGGCCGGCCGCCACCGCTACGTGAACGCGGCGAGCAGCTCGTCGGGGATGCGCTGCGGCCGGCCCGCGGCCAGGCCGATCATCGCCCAGGTGGTCGCGGCGCGCGCCACGACCTTGCCGTCGCGCAGGATCTCGGTCTTGCGGATGCAGGACGCGAGCTTCCAGCTGTCGACCCAGGTCTCGGCCGACAGGATCTGGCCCAGGGTGACCTGGGCGACATAGTCGATCTCGTGGCGGCGGACCATGAACACGGCGCCGAGCGCGCGGTAGCGATCCCAGTCCCAGCCGCGGGCGCGCGAGTGCGCCATGGCAACCTCTGCCACCCAGCGCAGGTAGACCAGGTTGGAGACGTGATCCAGCTCGTCGATGTCGTCGGCGGCGGGGATGATCGGGATCGCGAACCGCTCGGCCATCGGGGCATGTACATTACCCCGATACGCGATGACGAGCGAGATGACCGTCCGGACGTTACGGATGCGGCTCGAGCACGGCGAGATGACCGCCGGGTCAGTCGTCCTGCTCGAGCTCGACCTCGAACGCCTTCGCCAGGCGATCGTTGAGGTCCATCAGCATGGGCCCGCCGGCCAGCACCCGCACCCCGCCGTCCACGGGGACGTTCTTGAAGTCGACGTGATCGAGCGCCTTCTGGAGCTGGAGCTTGATCCCGATCGACGCCGAGCCGCCGGGCGGAAGCGACACGTTGCAGTCGATCGGGAACGACAGCGCCATCGGGTTCACGATCCGGAACGGCATCACCTCGTCTTCGCCACCGCTGCCGCTGCCAAGGCCGCTCTCGTCGCGCCACGTCCCGAGGATCTGGTACGAGTACGGCAGCTGGCTGCCCGGCCGCATGTCGAGCGAGAGCTTCTGATACGTCGAGACCGGCGCGTCCGGGAACGCGTCCCGCGCCGGCATCGCGCCGGCGGCCCAGTGCAGCTGGTAGCGCGAGTGCGTCGTGCGCACGTCGGCACCGGCATCACTGACGAGCTGGAAGTGCTCGAGCTGGAAGCTCACGTCGGTCACCACGAGCTTGCTGGTGACCTCACCGGGCACGGCCGGGTTCGCGCTCCAGGCCACGGACATGCCGAGCGCATGCACCGGCCCGTCGGGCTCGGTCGCCGAATCCGGCGCGACCGAGCCTGGTCCGTGGCAACCCACGCACACCAGCATGACCCCGAGCAGACGCATGGCGCAGTACGTGCTGCAACGGTGATACCACGAACTTCCTCGTCGCAACGCCGTGATTTCCTGCCTGCAGGGGTGCGCATGAAGCGATGAGTGTGCACGATTCGTACAAAACCATGGGCACGGAGCCACAGACCCTCGCCGGTGCGACCGAGCTCGCCGCACCTCCTGCGCCTCGCGCGTTCCTCGTGATCACGATCGACGATGGCGGTTCGCGTGTGGTCGACCTCCCCGAAGGGGTCGACGTCACGTTCGGCCGCTCGCGTGGGGCAACGATCACGCTCGACTCGGAGAAGGTGTCGCGCATGCACGCACGTGTGCGCCGCACCGGCGATGTGATCGAAGTCGAGGACCTCGGCAGCCGCAACGGCACGCGGGTCAACGGCGACAAGATCGAGGGCCCGCGCCGGCTCGTGACCGGCGACGAGGTCAGCGTCGGTCCGATCCTCGCCGTGGTCGGCGTGACCTCCGGCCTGCGCCGGACCAGCACGATCGCCGACGTCCTCGCCGGCGAGGCGCGGCTCGCCGCCGAGGTCGATCGCTCGGTGCGCTACCACCGGCCGGTCACCGTCGCGCTGATCCGGATCGCGAACGACGCGATCCTCGACCAGATCGAGCGCGCGATCCGCCCGATGGACCTGATCGCCGACGACGCCGGCGACGACTACCTGGTGATCCTCCCCGAGCTCGGGCGCGAGGACGGCGGCGCGGCGGTCCAGCGCCTGCTCGACTTCGCGCGCGCCGCCAACGTCCAGGCGACCGCGGCGACCGCGCTGTGCCCCGACGACGGCACCACGGTCGAGACCCTGATCGGCGTGCTGCGCGCCGGGCTTCGCACCGGCCGCGTGCCGCGCGCGCCCGCGCCCAAGGGCACGCCGGTGGTGCTCGATCCCGCGATGCAGCGGGTCTACACCCTGGTCGAGCGGATCGCCGACACCTCGATGACCGTGCTGATCCTGGGCGAGACCGGCGTCGGCAAGGAGCTGGTGTGCGAGGCGATCCACCAGCGCTCGAGCCGCCGCGAACGGCCGCTGATCAAGCTCAACTGCGCGGCGCTGCCCGAGAGCCTGCTCGAGAGCGAGCTGTTCGGCTACGAGCGCGGCGCGTTCACCGGCGCAGACAAGCGCAAGGTTGGGTTCTTCGAGGCCGCCGACGGCGGCACGCTGTTCCTCGACGAGATCGGCGACATGCCGCTGCCGCTCCAGGCCAAGCTGCTGCGCGTCCTCGAGCGCAAGATCATCACCCGGGTCGGCGGCACCAGCGAGGTCGCGACCGACGCGCGGCTGATCGCCGCGACCCACCGGAACCTCGATGCCGACGTCCGCTCCGGCCGGTTCCGTCAGGACCTGCTGTTCCGGATCGGCGGCTTCACCATCGCCGTGCCGCCGCTGCGCGACCGCCCCGCCGAGATCATCCCGCTCGCCGAGCACTTCGTCCGCACCGCCGCCGCCGAGCAGGCCCGCGTCCCGCCGGCCCTGACCGACGACGCGCGCGACGCGCTCGCCGGCTACGACTGGCCCGGCAACGTCCGCGAGCTGCGCAACGCGCTCGAGCGCGCCCTCGTGCTCGCCGCCGACGCGATCACTGCCGCCGATCTCCCCGAGCGGCTGCACGACGCCTCGCACCGCGTCCGCCCGCCGGTCGCCAGCGGCGCCGACGTCCGCGGCCAGCTCGCCGAGGTCGAGCGCGCCGCGATCGTCGCCGCGCTCGACGCCGAGTCCGGCAACCAGACCCGCGCCGCCCGCCGGCTCGGCCTGTCACGCCGCGCGCTGATCTACAAGATGGAGAAGTACGGCCTCAAGCCGCCGCCCAACCGCGACGGCCCCGGCGACGCCTGAGCCCGGCTCCCCCGTGCGGCCCCGAACGAGTCACCGGCCGGGTCGAGCTCGCTCACCAGCTCCGGCGCCGGACGCCGGCGACGCGATCGAAGTCGGTGTCGCGAGAGACGATGTCCAGGCCGTGCTCCATGGCAAGCGCGCTGATCCAGACGTCGTTCTCCGGGATCGGTGTGCCCTGCGCGCGAAGCGCTCCGCGCACCCGGGCGTAGGCGGCGGCGGTCGCCACGCCGACCGGGAGCACGGTGGATTCGTCGACCAGCTGGTCGAACAGGCGCTGCAGGCTGCGGCGAAGCCGGGAGCGGGCCAGTCCGTAGCGATACTCGCCGATGACGATCACCGGCAGCTCGTGGCGCACGTCCCGTGCGAGCAGCGCCTCGAGCGCCGGATCGCCCTCGAGCAGGGCTGATACGGCGTTCGTGTCGAGGATCACTCCCAGTCCTTCGGATCCACGCGCCGCGCCTCGGCGATACGGCGATCGACATCCCGCGTGGCGCCTCGCTTCGCGCGACCGAACACGGCGCGCCAGCCCGCGGTCGGAGGCCGACCACCGCGAAGCGTGTTCTCGAGGGCCTCGGTGACCAGGCTCTTCATCGAGCGGCCCTGCTCTGCCGCGCGCGCCTTAACGCGGCGGAGCAGATCGCCGGGCAGCTCCAACGTGGTCTTGGCCATGACCCATATTACCATAAGTACGGGTCGGCGGCGATGCTGCGTGGACCTCGCCCGAGATCGCGCGGCTCGATCTCGGCCCGCCGATCATCGGCGGCCTGGAGCTCCGGTCAGTGGCAGCGGTTGCGATCGCGGTTGCTGGAGTTGCACCAGAAGTCGGCGTTGTCGCCGAGGATCTCGATCGAGTGCCGCAGCCCGAGGCAGCAGGTCTGGTCGCTCAGGTTCACGCAGTCGTTCGACTCCGCGACGTGGCCGATCCAGCGGTCGGGCGCGTGGCAGTTGCTGACGTCGTGCTCCACGTGCTCGACGTGGTTCTCGAACGTGATGTAGAGCAGCGGCAGGTGCGTATCCTTGTCGGTCCAGCACGTGTGATCGCCGCCGACCACCTGGTAGCGCGCGTTCTGCGAGTCGCAGACATCACCGATCCCGTCGGCGTCGCAATCCGCCTGGTTGGCGTTGGCGGTCGCCGGGCAGTTGTCGACCCCGTTCAGCACGCCGTCCGCGTCGTTGTCGCCGTTGGGGCACGACAGCGTGCAGTCGGCGAAGTCCTGTGCACAGCCGCAATCGCCGCCATCGGGATTGTGCGCGCAGTCGCGAATACACCCCATGTTGGCCATGCGGCACGCGCTGATGCACGGGTCGATGGTCACCGGTGCGGTGCTGGCGCTCTCCGCCGGCTCCGCAGGTGCCGGCGCCGGCGGCTCGGCAGTCCCGCAGCCCAGGATCACGGACGCCAGTAGTGCAATACACCCTATCGTTGATCTACTCATGATGCCCTCCGCATTCCGATATGCGCTCATTCCATCGCGCCTGATATCGAAGTCGCAAAACACGTGCTGTCGAATCACGCCAGCCGCGAGCCATGCGTGCTGCAGCCTCCGTCGCATGCGACGGCCGATCCTGGGTCGCACGGCTGCCCCGGAGCCCGCGCCGGCCGGTTCACTGCGCTCGACGGCCGGCTCGCTGCACGTCGTGTTCAGATCCGCACCGCGAGCAAGTGCCGCGCCGGATCGTCAGCGGATCTCGAGCTTGCCGATCCCGACCTCACCGGCCTGGACCACCGCCGTGCCGAGCCGGTTGCGCAGGCCGCCGGACGGCAGCGCGAACCCCGCGGCCGAGCCATCGAGCACCACGCCTGCGGTGGCGCCGTCGGCGAGCTCGAGGCGGAGCGTGTACAGCACCGTGTGCGGTGGCAGCGCGGTATCGCCGGTGACGGCGCCGGCGCCGCTCGCCTTCTGGCTCTGGGCGGTGACCAGCATCCCGGCGAGCGGGCCCTGCGCGGGGATCACGGCCTGCGCGGCGAGCGGCGGCCCGCCCGGATCGAGCCCGGTGCCCGGCGTGAACGCGGCGAGCTTGACCCGGCGCGCGTCGAGCGGGAGGTTGAACCCGGCGGCGTATCCCGCCAGCGGCTGATCGCCGACGACGAACGCGAGGACGACGGCCCCGGCGCTGGTGCCGGCCGGATCGTGGATCAGGCGCAGCGCGCCGTGGTCCGGATCGGTGTAGACCAGCCGCGCGCCCGGCGGCTCGGTCCCGCCATCGTCGTGGCCCCCGCCGCCACCGCGGCCGTTGTCGCCGCAGCCAGCCGCGAGCGCGGCGATCATCGGGATTGCAGCTGTCCTCACGGGCGGCCTCCGAACCTGGTGATCAAGGTAGTGAGATCGGTGTCGTTGATCGCCTGCACCGGCGGATCGTGGTCGGCGCCCGACAGATCGAGGATCCACGAGTAGAACGGCGGCTGCGGCGTCGCCGGGGTGACGCCGAGCCGCGACGCCATCGCCGCGACATCGATCCAGTCGATCTGCTGGTTGCGGTCGTAGTCGCCGTTGCCGGGCGCGCCGTGGCTGGCGCTCGCGCTGGGATAGATCTCCCAGAGCCCGCGGCCAAACGTCGCGACGCGGATGAACTCCTGGTTCCTGGCGACGTACAGATCGCGCACCGGCGCCATCGGCAGGCCGTCGCCCATCCGGTCCCAGGTCGCGCCGTCGTCGAGCGAGACGTAGACGCCTAGATCGCACCCGGCGTAGATCGTCGCCGGCGACACCGGATCGTACTTGACCACGAACACGGCGACGTTGGGCAGCCGGTGGGCCGGATCGGCGCCGACGATCGACGTCCAGGTCTGGCCGAAGTCGGTGGTGCGGTACAGCCGGCCCTGGTCGTCGGGTGGCGGCGTGCGCTGCGGGTCGTCGAGCGCGCCGACGAACGCGCCGATGTAGACCTGGCCCGGCTGGGTCCCGGCCGGCTGCACCGGCGGGAACGCGATCGACGACGCGGCCGACATGTGGCCGGTGGTGCCGGCCGGCTGCACCGGTTGCGCCGGGGTCCAGCTCGACAGCGTGTTGCCCTGGGCGGTGACGAAGAACGGCACCGGCGACGCGCCGGAGCCCCGGAACCCCGACGCGGCGGACGCGCCGTAGAGCCCCGGGATCGTCGACGACGCCGCGACGCTGGTGAACGCGAGCCGCTGCAGCGTGAGGTCCTGCGAGATCGCGACGAAGTGCGGCGTGCCGTCCGGCTCGGCCACGTTGACGAACACCTGACCGACGGTGTGGGTCAGGACGCTCTGGCCGTCCTGGTCGGTCTGGACGTCCGCGTAGTGGACGAAGAACGGCTCGCTGTCGTCGCCGGGCACCGGCCGGGCGTCGGGCTCCGGGTCGCCGGGCAAGAAGCCGACGTCGCGCCAGCTCGCGGCGTCGGCGCAGTCGGACTTCTGCGGCAGGCAGTAGACGCGAAACCCCTGGCCGCTGGCGAAGTACGTGGTGCCGCTCGAGGCGGTGTGGACGGTGGCGCCGATCCCGTCGGCGCCGACGACCTCGTCGAACGCCGACGGACGCCGAGGATCGGTGCGGTACCGGGTCCCGTTGTCCTGCAGGCCGCCGAACAGGACGAACGGGTTGCCGGTCGTCGGATCGCCCGAGGCGACGGAGTACATGAGGTGGGTCGTGAGCCCGCGGTTCCGCGGCGTCCACGTGACCTTCTCGGGCTGGGTCGAAACCTCGAAGAGGTTCTCGGTCGTGAATAGCCCGCCGTCCGTGCCGGCCAGGACGCGGACCTTGCCGCCGGCGGAAATGACTGTCGCGGTCTGCCAGTCGGCGTGGACATAGGACAGCCGGCCGTTCGCCGTGGACCCGCTCACGTCGTCGAAGTTCGGCGACCAGTGCGAGACCAGCTCCCAGGTCGGCTGCGCGGCGGTGCCGTTCCGCGTGCGCGCGCTGCACAGCGAGCCGCCGACGATCACGTGGTCCGGGTCGCCCGGATCGACCGCGATCACCTGATCGTACCAGCTCTGCGGGAACGACAGCGCCACGTCGGCGCAGTCGGGCGGGAAGAACCCGCCCATGCCATCGGGGATCGGCAGGGTCGGGTTCGCGAGCGTCCCGGTGGCATCGGTCCACGACCGACCGCCGTCGATCGAGCGCCAGAACCCGAGCGTGTTGAACAGCTCGACCGTGCCGACCATCGCGTACGCCACGGTCGCGTCCGGAGCTGCACCCCGCCCGATCGCGACGTCGATGCGGCCGGTGCCGGTGGTCGCCGGCAGCGCCGACAGCGTCCAGCTGGTGCCGTTGGCCGAGTACCAGATCTCTGCATTGTTGCCATCGCGGCAGCTCGGTCCCGGGTCGTGACCGGACGTCCGGACGCCGAGCGGCGGCGAGTGCTCGTCGCAGCCGGTGACGCCGGAGACCAGCCAGTGATCGTCGCCGGTGTGCACGACCGACCAGATCGCCTCGGGCAGCACGTTGCCGCTGAGGTTCGGCAGATCGACCAGCGCGAAGTGCGCCCCGGCGTCGGTCGACGCGAACAGGCCGAGGTCGGTGCCGACGAGCACGCGGCGACCGTGCACGGCGATCGCGCGGATGCCGCGCACGGTCGCGGCGAGCCCGCTCGGCGCCGGGTACACGCCGTCGAGCACGACCGGCGGCGACCAGGTCAGGCCGCCGTCCGTGGTCCGGGTGACGGTGTTCCCGACCGTGTGATAGAAGTCGCCGTTGCCGACGTACAGCGTGTCCGGCTGCTCGGGGTCGAGCGCGAGCGCGCCGGCAGCGAGGCTCGGCTGCGTGTCCGACAGCGGCAGCCACGTCGGGCCGGCGGGCGCCAGCAGGTCGAAGGTCTTCCACACGCCGCCGCCCGAGGTCGCGATGTACACCACGCCCGGATCGCGCGGGTCCACCGCGATGTCGTTGATCCGGCCGGAGATCACCTCGCTCACCTTCTCGGTGCCCTGCGCCGTGCCCTCCGTGGGCCCGAGGCTGACCCAGCTCGTGCCGGGCACCGTCGGCGCGGCGAGCCGGAGGTCGCGGGCGCGCCGCTGGAGCTTGGCGGATTCGGCGAGCGCCACGCGGTTGCGCACGGCGAGCTCGGCGGGGCTGGCCCGGTACACCGGCAGTGGACCGTCGTGCTCGCGTCCGCGCTCTGGCTCGCGATCGTGGCCCCGCGCCCGGGCGCTCGGCGTACCTCCGCGCTCGGTCCGGGCCCCCTGGGAGCCCCGAGATCCGAGGAGGACGGTGCCCGCAAGCGCCACCACCGCACCGCACCCGACCACCACCAGGGTCATGCGTCGTGTCATGGAGTGCACACCGTACAGGACCGCGGATCGCGCGGCCGGTGCACCCCCCATCTGTGGCATCTCGCGGCACGGGATCGACGTGACCGAGCGCAAACGCCCGGACGGTTCGCGGCCGGTCCCGCCGGCGCAAGCGGAGCGCGCCGCAGCGGCCGGGCGCTCCGAAGCCATCGCACGCAGCGCGCGGCACGCGGCGTGCTCGAGATCCAGGCATGCGGCTCAAGACGCTCTCGAGATGGCTGCTGCTCGCCCTGGCAACGGCGTGGATCGTCCAGCACCGTCGCCGTGTCGCCTCGCGGCTCACCGGCGGTGTGCGCGGACGCCTGGATCGCGACGAGGCGCGCGACAACGAGATCGAGCGAGACGCTCGGATCTGGCCGGGCCGCCGCGAGCAATCGATCCCGGCAGAGGCGATCGATGAGGCCGGCGGGTTCCAGGTCGACGTATCCGTCGTCGCATTCAGCGACGAGGACCTCCAGGTCGCGGCCGATCTCGCGATCGTCGACGCCGACATCCTTGCGGAGGATCTCGGACCTTCCGAGGTCCGGGAGGACCTCCACAAGCCGTCCGACGACGTCGACTGGCGCGGGTCGATCGACGCCGACCAGCTCGCGGTCGCCGAGCCCGCCTCCGGGGACGCGGGTGAGCTCTACAACGCCCACATCGTGCCCGCGGTGAACACCGACCTCCCGAACAACGACACCTCGTTCAACGAGGGCGAGAACTGGATCGAGTCGCTCGAGCACGCCGCCGCCGAGGACGGCCCGGTGCCGGAGCGCGAGCTCGACATGACGGACACCCAGGACGAGCCGCCGCACCGCACGGATCGCCGCGACATCCCCGTCGCCGACCGTGGCTCGGCGGGCCCGCGCGGTCTCTAGCGAGCCGCGCCGAGGGGCTCGATCGCCACCCGCGTCGGAAGGTTCGCAAGCTCTTGCGCAGGAATCCAGATGCGCCGAGTGTTACCCATGATCGCGTCGCCGCACACCGGCGGGCAGCTCGAGACCCGGCCGCACCCGCCGGTGCGTCAGGGCGAGACCGGCGACGTGATCGTCGGCGGCGTGGTCGCCCACGTCCCGAGCGGCCACGACGCCGAGCGCCCGCTGGGGCTGCTCGTGATGCTGCACGGGGCCGGCGGCGTGCCGGACCAGGCCATGGCCTACGTCCGGGCCGCGGCCGATCGGCTGAGCTTCGCGATCCTCGCGCCGAAGTCGGCCGACATGAGCTGGGACGTGACCTGCGGCGGCTTCGGCCCGGACGTCGCCCAGATCGACCAGGCGCTCGCCGCGGCGTTCGACGCCCACGCCATCGATCCCGCCCGCGTCGCGATCGGCGGGTTCTCCGACGGAGCTTCCTATGCGCTGTCGCTCGGCCTCGCGAACGGCACCGTGTTCCGCTCGATCCTCGCGTTCTCGCCGGGCTTCAACGCCGCGCCGCGCCGCAGCGGGACACCGCGCGTGTTCATCGCGCATGGCATCCATGACACCGTGCTGGCGATCGATCGCACGAGCCGGCGTCTCGTGCCCCGGCTGCGCCAGGACGGGGTCTCGGTCGAGTACGTCGAGTTCGACGGCCCGCACACGGTGCCGCCGCCGATCGTCACCCGCGCGCTCGCGTGGTGGCTCGACGGGCGTGACGGCACCTGAACGCGCGCCGTGGCAGCTGTACATCTGTCCGTGACCGGCGCCGACCGCCGGCGCGACCGGCTCCGTCAGGCTCGAACAGGAACGTGGGCCGGTCGCGGCGTGCCCAGGCCATCAAGCACAGCGACAGCCCCGCCGAGATCATGCCGTCGTTGATCGCGGCGAGTGCGATCAGCCGGGCGGCTTCCGCCACGACCCGCCACGACCAACCCTACGCGTTCGCGATGAACGACCTGTGAACCTCACCGACCCGAGCGGCATGGTCGCCGCGGAATGTGATGGCGATCCGGTGGAATGCGAAGACACGTAGGGACCCGGCAGTGGCAGTAGTATCAGTGCAGTCGACGAAACGGTTCTTCCAGTGGGCAGTCCGCCCGGCTAAATGAGAGGTCAAGGTCATGCTCGTCCCTGAGATGCTGTGCGGAGATACGAAAACGGTCACTGCAGCTTGCAGGAGGCATATCACGCGATATATGCGGGGTGGATCATGGGTCGACGCAGGCCCCATGGTCGATGTCCGGGAAGTCCCTGGGCTGATCATGCTGGATGGTCCCTCGCCGCTGCTCGGCGGCCCCCAAGTTCGGCTCTATGCACCGTTCCGGGAGCTCGAAAGGCGTTCGTACGCCAACACGTCAAGTCTTACGTCGGCGTAGCCGCCAACACACGTGCATTCGATGCAGCCATCGAGCATAGCTGGAGCGTGCTCGGCTTGCTGTCGCAGACTTGCTATGACTGGCTCGATGAGACCGAGCGCGCCGGACGGTTCCTGGAGTCAATGATACGACACTGGGCCGAGGTCGACGCAGCTGGTCCTCGTTACACGAGGGGCGCACAGAATGGAGAGCCGCTATGGCAGCTTCCGCATCTGCTGCACTACGTGCTTGCGCACCGCGGGGTACCGCATCCGCGCCTCGAACAACCACTTCCACCCGGCGGGATCGCTGCCCTCCTGCCCTTGAAGAACTAACGCGGCTGGCGTCCGCGGCAAGAAGTGGCTGCTTTGAGCTCGAGAGCCACAACGCCAGCGATGGCGCGCTGACGCTTGGAGCCAAGAAGCTGTGCGAGCAGAGGGTTCTGGCCGCGTGGTCGTGTTATCCGATCCAAGACCATGCTCGTCCCTGAGATGTTGTGCGGAGATACAAAGGCAGTTGCGGCGGCCTGCAGGAGGCATATCACGCGATACAAGCGTGGTGGATCATGGGTCGACGCCGGACCCCTGATCGATGTCCGCGAGGCCCCTGGACTGATCATGCTGGATGGCCCATCGCCCTTGCTGGGACGCGCCAATGTCCGACTCTACGCTCTATTTCGCGAGCTCTTCAACGCCTTCGTGCGTGACCCGGCACCTCTCGAGGCCAGCACGCGGGCTAACGTGCGCGCGTTCGACGAGGCGCTCGAGCACGGCTGGAGCGTGCTCGGCTTGCTGTCACAGGCTTGCTATCACTGGTTCGATGTTTCCGAACGCGCCGAGCGCTTGCTCGACTCGGTGATACGGTACTGGGCCGAGGTCGACGCAGCTGGTCCTCGTTACACGAGGGGCGCACAGAATGGAGAGTCGCTATGGCGGCTGCCACATCTACTGAAGTACGTACTTGCTCATCGCGGAGTGCCGCAGTCTCGCCTCGTCGAACCACTTCCACCTGGCGGGATCGCTGCCCTCCTGCCGGCGAAAATTAGCCTGGTAGCGATTACGCAGTGAGCCCGTACGTCGGGTGCTTCCGCGGTCGGATCAAATGATCAGCTCGTAGAGCGCCGCAATCTGGTTCCAGCTCGAGATGGTCACGAAGCAGCGTGCAAACGGCTCGAACGGCACGGTGAATGCAGAGTTGACCTGAAACGTGCCCGTGAAGGTCGTGCGCGCCGTCACGGACGAACCATTGACGCCGCACTGCCACGAGTAGAGCGGCGTGGGAAAGCTGCTGCTGTGGCCGCAGCGGAAGTCGCCATAGAACTCGAAGAAGTGCTCGCCTCCAGAGATCCCGCGATCGACGACCCCGGTGGGGCGGCAATCGGAGGGGTAGGCGGCGGCGCTGATGATCGGGTTCCCCCACGTCGCGGACGCCGTGTCGGCCTGGTTCACCTCGGTGAGGTCCTCGTCAGGGGCGCCGGGCGGCTCGGTGCCGCAACCGGCCGGCGCGGTGGCCAGCGTGGCGAGTGCGATGCAGATTCCAGGTAGCTTCATGATCGTTCTCCTGTTTGCTAGCGCCGGCCGATCGGCGGCGGGTTGTAGCGCTCGGCGGTGAAGCTGCCCGCGGTGCCGCCGGTGACCAGCACGGTGCCGTCGCACAGCAGCACGGCCTGGTGGCCCGCGCGGGTGACGCTCATCCGATCGGTCGCGACGACGTCGACCATGCCGTCGAGCGGGTTGAGCCGGATGATGTAGGCGGTGTCGAGCGCCGGGCCGCCGACGGTCTCGCGGCCGCCGGTCAAGAGGATGCGGCCATCGGGCAGCGTGCTGGTCGCGAAGTCGAGCAGGCCGGCGTGGTCCGGAAGCGGGCTGGCGGTGACGAAGCCGCCGTCGACCGAGAACAGCTCGAGCGCCTTGATCGGCTGGCCGAGCGCATCGAGGCCGCCGATGAACAGCACGCTGCCGTCGGGCATCAGCACGGCGGTGTGGCCGGTGCGCGGCGTCTTCATCGCGAACGTGAACGTCTTCGACAGCTCCTCGCTGAGCGGCTTGAACAGCTCGGCGGCGGCGATCGGCGTGCCCGCGGCGTTGAGGCCGCCCGCGATCAGCACCGCGGCGCCGACATCGTCGCCGAGCCGGGTCGCGGTGTGGCCGCTGCGCGGCATGGCCAGCGCGGCGGCGAGCTTGCGGGCCTCGAGCGACGCGCCGGTCTGGGACAGCTCGTAGATGTCGCCGATCGGGGCGCCGCCCGGGGGCCGGCCGCCGATCACCATGACGCGGCCGTCGGTCAGCGCCGTGGCGGTCAGGTCGATGCGCGCCATGTTGGCGATCTCGAGGCGATCGATGCCGTGCTCGTCGAGCATCTCGACCAGCCCGACACCGGCGCCGTCCGAGGACGAGCCGCCGATCACCAGCGCGCGCGGC
>DASWRS010000341.1:0-6835 GCA_036403075.1 Kofleriaceae bacterium | reverse complement strand
GCGCGGATCGTCCGCGACGGGATCGCGAGCCGCAGCGTGGTGTGGCCGTCCGCGGTGTCGACCGCGGCGCAGTTGACCGGACCGGTCCAGGTCTCGGAGAAGTTCTCGGTGAACGCCGCGGTGCACGGCACCTCGACCGGGATGCCGCCGAGCTCGCCGGCGTCGCCGGGCGCGGTCTGGTTGTCACCGCATGCCCCGAGCGCGAGCGCGGCAGCGGCGGCGACGGCGGGAGCGAGATCCAGCGCGAGCTTCATAGCGACCTCAGGTACTCGACGAGCGCATCCTCGTCGGCGGGAGACAGGCTCGAGATGTCGCCCATCCGGCCGCGCGTCCGCTCGAGCACATCGCGCAAGGTCGGGGCGCTGCCGTCGTGCAGGTACGGCGCCGACGACGCCACGCCCGACAACGACGGCGTGTCGAGCGCGCACGCGGTCCGCGGGTGGCCGTCGACGTCGTCGACCGGCGTGTCGGGCCACACCCCGCCGGTGACGCACGTGCCGACGTCGTGCAACCGGAGCTCGCCGTCGAGCGCGAGCTGGGGGTTGCCCTCGCCCGAGTCAGTGAACCGCGGGCCGGCGTGGCAGCTCGCGCAGCCGACGTCGGGCCGCTCGAAGATCGCGCGGCCGCGCGCGACCCGCGCCGGATCGGTCGTCGGCGGCACCGGCAGCGGGATCCCGAAGTTGACGTAGGCGGCGAGCGCGTCGAGCAGCGGCGCGGCGGTGTCGGGGTCGAGGTCGCCGCCCTGCTCCTCGTTGATCGTGTGCCAGTAGTCCTGGACGCGCGTCCGGGTCGCCGTGCGGAACAGAAACCCGGTGCCGAGCATGCCGCCGGCGTTCGACGGCGTGTCCCGCGGGCCCTGCGCGAACCGCCAGGTCACGGCGTCGCTCCGGCCCTCGAGGTGGCAGCTCGCGCACGCGACCCAGTGGTTCTGGGTGACCGGATACTCGTCGCTGTTGGCCGAGTAGAACAGGTGCTGGCCGAGGCGCAGCGCCGCCGGCATCGGGTCGGTGGTGAATCGCGGGATCGGCGCGCCGTCGACCGACAGCGCGAGGCCCGCGGTGCGATCGAGCCGCACGACCGCGACGTCACCGGTGTTGCGCTCGTCGATGTAGGCGACCGAGCCGTCGGGCGCGATCGCGATCCCCTCCGGCAGGTGGCCGGGCAGCGGGCGCAGCAGCGCGGCTTCGATCCCGGCGCGGGCGTCGATCGCGAGCACGTCCTCGCTGCCGGCGTCGACGATCAGCGCGTACGCGCCGTCGGGGGTGAACGCGATCGCGTGCGGCCCCGAGACCACGTCGCCGAACGCGCCGTCGACGCCGGGGACGTCCTCGGCGTCGATCGACAGCGTGGTCTGGTACCGGCCGCCGGCGTCGGTGCCGGTCCCTGCTCCGGCGTGGACGATCGACACCGCCGGGAACACGGTCGACGCGAAGTCGAGCTCCGGCTGGGCGGTGTCGGTGCCGAGCAGGAGGTGCGCGAGCCACAGCTCGTCGCCGCCGGGGCGCCATGCGACGTCGTAGACGCCGCGGACCTGGCCATGCGCGAGGCGCCGGTCGCCGCGCGGCGCGGTGTCGGGTAGCGCCCAGGTCGCGCGCACCGCGGGGCCGCCGGGCGCAACGGGATCGATCGCGGTGATGCCGCCGCCCAGGAAGTGCGTGACCACCAGCGCGTTGTCGCCCGGCGACCAGCCGAGGCTCCACGGCGCGGCAGGAACCGCGACCCGCGCGGTGACCTCGAGCCGATCGGCCGCGACCCCGACCGCGACGACCGTGGCGTCCTGGGTGCACGCGACGAACACGGTCGCGCCGTCAGCGGAGACCGCGACGCCGACCGGCTCGCTGCCGACGGCGACCGAGCGCACGCGGCGGGTCGGCAGGTCGATCGCGAACAGCGCACCGGCGCGCTGGCCGGTGACGTACAGCGTGGCGCCGTCGGGCGCGAGCACGAGCGCGCGCGGCATCACGGCCGGTGTGTACGCGCCGTGCGCGTCGGGGGCCGGGCGCGCCGGCGCGAGCAGGATCTCGCCGGCCAGGGTCCGCGACCCGGCGTCGATCACCGACACCGAGTCGGCATCGGCGTTGACCACGTAGACCGTGCGGCCATCGGCGGAGACCGTGATCGATGACGAGTGATCGCCGCGGGCGGCGGCAGGCGGCGGCTCGGTCATCGCGCCGTCCGCGCCGCTGCAGGCGGCGAGCGTCACCCAGCCCGCGAGCCCCAGGCCGGTCACGCCGGCGAGCGCGCGCCGGATCACCGGCCACATCACCGGCTACCTCCGGGCCGCGCGATGTGCAGCGTCACCGAGCCCGCGAGCATCGCCGGCAGGTGCGCGTCGTCGACCTCGGGCACGCAGTCGTTGTCGCGATCGATCGTGTGGAACGGGTGGATGACGCGCTCGCCCTCGCTGCCGAACTCGCCGCTCAGCGTGCGCTCGGCCATCTGCAGGCCGCCGTGCGGGAACTGGTCGGTCTGGTTGGCGCACTCGTCGAACGAGCTGCGGAACAGATCGTGATCGCGGTCGTCCCAGCCATTGAGCACCAGCTTGTTGAGCCGGCCGATCCGGTCCTCGAGCGCGGGCTCGAGCGCCTCGCCTCCCGGCCGCGCCGCGACCAGCTCGTACATGTCGCGCAGCGTGCTCTGCAAGAGCGCGAACCGCAGCGGCGTGTACTCGACGTCGTCGACCGGCGCCGCGGTCTCGGAGTAGACCCGCGCCACCGGATCGTAGAACACGCGCTCGAGCCGCGCGAACACCGCGAGCGCGCGGGTCCGGTAGCGGACCTCGCCGGTCGCGAGGAACGCCGCGAACAGCCCGCGGACCGCGGCGGTGTGGGCATCGAGGAGATCCGCGTCGTCGGTGTGCGCGCCGGCGGCCACGTCCCAGCCGCGCCACGCGCGCCCGGTCGCGTCGGTCAGGTGGTCGTACAAGAGCTGGGCGTGCGCGTCGATCATCTGGCCGAGGCGCTGCGAGAACGTCAGCGCCGGCGCGCCCGGGTAGTGCAGCGGCAGCGCGTCGAGCGCGGACTGGCCGGTTGCGGCGTCCGGCGCGTTGTTGGAGTACAGCCGGAGCTGCGAGCCGAGCGACCGCCGCACCGTGCGCAGCCCGAGCAGGGTGTACGCGAGCGACGTCGTCGAGATCGTGTGGCCGCGGGCGGCCGCCGCGCCGGTCATCGCGACCCGGTCGACCAGGAGGCGCGACGCCGGATCGGTGTGCAGGCGATCGAGCGCGATGATCGCGGTCCGGATCACCGCGAGCGCGCGGTCGTGCAGCGTGGCCTCGCCGTCGGCGGCCTGGTTGTCCGCGGCGAACGGATCGCCGTCGAACATCACGCGCGCCGCGGCCGCGCCGCCGACTGCGGTGTTGCGCCGATCGGTCAGCGCGTAGAGCTCGGCGTAGCCGAGCGCGAGGCCGACCAGATCGAGCGCCTCGCTGTCGGGCGACGCGACGGCATAGGCCGGCCGCGGGAACCCGCTCGCCGGATCCGGAGTCTCGGTCACGGCGATCCGCCCGGGGAACCAGCGCAGCGGCGCGGTGTAGTCGTAGGCCAGCGCCGCGGCGCGGGTCGGGAACCCCGACAGCGTCGCGCCGTCGGTCGTGGTCAGGTGCGCGATCCAGTCCTCGGCGCGGTTGTCGGCCTCGAGCAGGAACATCTGCGCCTGGAAGCCCTCGACGTTGGACGAGCCCAGGTAGGTCCCAGGCGTGCCCGGCGCGCCGCTGTCGTCGCGCCCGACCACCGTGTTGCCCGGCGTGCCCACCGCCGGCACGTCGGCCTCGGCGACCGTCGCGATCGCCGCCTCGTTGGCGTCGTGCATGACCTGCAGGTAGTTGATGACCCACAGGCCGTACTTCCAGGCCGAGAACCCGTCCGCGCCGGGCGTGATCGTCGGATCGACCTGCGCGGCGCGATCGGGCAGGTGCAGCGTGGTCGCGTCGCACTCGTAGTCGGCGCAGAGCAGCGAGCCGCCGGCGCCGACCGGGTTGTCATCCGAGCTGATCGAGCACTTGATCTCGAGGCTGGTCGTTGGCCGCACCGCGGGATCGAAGCTCGCGAACACGTGGTTGGTCGGCCAGATCCCGGGCCAGCCGAGCGGGTTGTTGGCGCCGACCCCGGCGCCGGTCGGGTTGCTGGCGCCGCCGGGGTTGTTGATCGGGAACGTGCCGGGCGCGAACACGTACAGCCCGGTGGCGTGCGATCCGGCGCCGAAGTGCTGGACGGCGCCGGCCAGCAGCGCGAGCGCCGCCGCGCCGGTGGCGCCGGTCGGATTGAGCACCGGCCCATGGGCGAGCGCGGTCCCGGCCCCGGACTCGAACGCGAGGTTGTTCATCGGCTGCTTCGAGTACTCGTAGGACTCGATGCCGGACGAGAACCCGGGGAGATCGACCCACAGCCGATCGAGCCGGCTGTCCAGGTAGACATCCGCGGGCACGAAGTCGCGGCTGTACGCGCCGAGATCGCGTCCCATCGCCTCGGCGAGCGGCTCGCCGGAGATCTGCATCTCGCCGGCGGCGATCATGTGCTCCCGGGTCACGAACCGCGTGCTCCCGACCGTCATCGTGATCGTGACGCGCCGGCCGACCCCGGTGCCGCCGTCCGGCATGCCACCCGCGCCATCCGCGCCGCCGGCCCCAGCGTCCGCGCCGATCCCGCCATCCGGCGCATGGCGAGCCGTGTCCTGGCACGCCGTCAGTCCGATCACCTGGCAGGCCGCCAGGCAGAGCGCAGTGAACGATCCAGATCGTGTCATCACAACCCCTCTATCGAAGGACCGGCGCACCGCAGATCGAGAGATCGTACGTGGCCGGAAGATCCACACTCCCGTCGTGGCCGCCGACCCAGATCCAGTACGCCGAGCTCGGCTTGACCGCGACCACGTTGTACTCCTCGGTGCCGTCGAACCGCAAGCTGTCGCCGACCTCGCCGACCTCGCCCGTCGGGTCGGCCGGGAACACGAGGTAGTTGAGATCGGCGCGCGGGCTTGCCCAGCCGAGGCGCAGTGTCAGCTCGCCGGTCGCGGGCCCGGTCCGGATCAGATAGGTGTCGCGATCCAGATAATCGTCGTCCGCGTCCACATCTGCGATCGATCCGGTAATGCGGATCGCAGCCACAGTGTCGATCGTGATCCCGGTCGGCTCCGCGGCGTCGGCCGTACTCGCGGTCAGCTGGAACGCCGGGTCGAGATCGAAGTCCACCGCGATGACATCATTGCCATGATTGCCGCCATCCGGGTCCGCGCCCGTGCCATCCGCCGACTCGGTATAATTCGCGGGCGCGGTGATCGCCGCGCACCGCGCCGGGCCATCCGGCGCGATCTGTACCTTGTAATCGAACGCGGTCTCCAGATCGGCGGGACCGCGCGCGGCGACCACGACATCGTACGTGCCGGCCGGGAGTGACAGCAAGAACGCGCCGTGGTCGCGGATGATCGGATTGTTACTCCCGCCGTACAGCAGCGTTGGATTGTCGTCCGTGGTGAACACGAATACCGAGAATTCCACCATCACTCCCGCTTCGGGAACCCCGGAGAACCGCACGAGCAGATCCGCCGGAGCCTCGGCGGTGACGCGGTAGGCGTCGGCGTCGACCGTCCTGGTGTCGGCATTGAAGTGACCGCGGTCGATCGTGCCGCACAGCGTCTGCGGCCTGGCGCCGACCGTGATCAGCGTCGGCTCGGGCCGGGGATCGGTCGCGGGATCCGCGGTCGGATCGTTGCTGGCATCGGCGCGCTCGGTGTAGCTGCACGGCGGCGGCGCGGCATCGGGCATCACACCGTCCGGCGCTGGCGTGTCCGGTGCAGGCGCCGCATCGATCGCGGTCCCCGCGGCCGCGTGATTGCCGTTCCCGCCGCACGCCGCGGCGGCCACTGCGAACAATTCTGCGACCACGGAAATCCACACACGCATGTTCGGGACCGGCATCCTAACGAAGCCGCGCCGGCACGTCCATCACTGGTTGGTAGTGGCGATCTCCCATGCCGCATTTTGCAGAGTCCGACATGTCGACGACATGCGATCTGGCATACACGCAATCGCACCACTCATTGCATCCGAGCATGCAGATCTCGTCGAATCCGGATTGCGAAAAATCCCAGTCAGCGAATGGCAGACACGTGCGCGACACGCTATCCAGTGACGGCGCACCGATGCAGGGAGATCGGCGATGCCGGTTTGCGTGCAACACGGCACGATCGGTGACGCGCAGCTTGACGCAGAGTGCCGTCGAATGGTGCCAGACATTCACACAAACGCTGTCATGCACCACATCCCCAGAGGAAGCCCAGAGGAACCATGATGCTCAAATCACTCGCATGCGGCGCGCTCGTCATCGGCGCGAGCTGCACCGGTCTCGATGGCCCGCCGGAGCCGACACCGACACCGACACCGATTCCGACACCGGGCGCCGCGTCGTCGCAGGCCGGCGAGGCGCCGCAGGTCGGCGACCCTGGCACCGCGCAGCCGCTGGCCGCGCCGCCTCCGCCTGCCACGCCCGGCGGCACGTGGACCCAGCTCGCCAACGTGCCGATCCCCGCGGCCGGCTTCCAGCTGCTCTTGACCGACGGCACGGTGATCATGTCCGAGGTCTCGACCAACCGCTGGTGGCGGCTGACGCCGGACATCACCGGCAGCTACCTCACCGGCACGTGGTCACAGATCGCGGCGATGCCCGCCGGCTACGCGCCGCTGTACTTCGGCGCCGGCGTCCTGCCCGACGGGCGGGTGATGATCGAGGGCGGCGAGTACATCTCGAACAGCGCGGTGTGGACCACCCAGGGCGCGGTCTACAACCCGGTGACCAACACCTGGGCGAGCGTCACGCCGCCGGCGGGCTGGAGCACGATC
>DASWRS010000340.1:0-17712 GCA_036403075.1 Kofleriaceae bacterium | reverse complement strand
GAGCTCGAGCGCATGGAGCCGCACGATCGTCGCGACGACAAGGACGGCGAGGACGGCGAGCCAGGCGCGGCGAGACATGCGGCGCGCTCCTGCAGGCCGCGGACCCGAGGGCCGACGCCCGCAAGTCCGCGCCAGCGAGCCCGACGAGCGCGACGACTGCAGGCCCGGGACGGCACTGCCGGCCACGGCCTGCAGCTGCGAAGCCGCGCGCGGGGCCTTCCGTGTGCGGCACGCCGCGGTTGCACCGTCGCGCTGGCCGGCATCGTCGTTGCTAGCGCGGCTGCGCGAAGGAGGAATCAATGACCAGAACCGTCGTTCACGGAATCGCTCTCGGCTCGCTGATCGCGCTGGGGGCCTGTGCCAGAGACGTATCCCACTCGAAGGAGGGCGACCCCGCCGAGCCGGGCTTCCCCGTGGGAGATCAGGTGTTCCCCGCGATCGCATCGGTGACCGAGTACGCGACCTGGGGCGTGGACCAGCACGGCGGCACGGTGCAGCGCAGCGCCGATGCCGACCTGTCGCTCGGCTACGCCGGCCGGGTGCCGGGCCGAGCCAGCGTCGAGATCAGCGTCGGGCTGCGCGGCCGCCGCGACCACCGCCCGGTGGTGCTGCCGGATGGCCGCCCGTCGATCCGGCCCGATCTGCCGCCCGGCACCGTCGACGTTCTCGAGCTCCTGCCGCCGGCCGGCGCGCACCTCGCGCTCCACCGGTCGTACGACTCGCCCGGCCCCGACGTCGACTACATCCTGAGCGAGGCCGAGCACGACCGGCTCGTGCTGTGGCAGCAGATGGCGCAGGAGCCGACCGAGATCGTCCCGGTCGGGGACAAGACCCTGGTCCGCGTCGAGGGCAGGGGCATCAACCGGCTGCACTTCGTCGATGATGACGGCTCGCTGCGCAGCTCCGATCTCGGCACCGCGTACCTCAACGTCGCCGACCTCGTGAACATCCCGGGTCAGGGCTGGCAGGTGCTGCGGTTCGCCCGGATCAGCGAGGTCGAGGGGGCCGACAAGGACCCGTCGATCGATCTCCGCCAGGCGCGCACGCGCAAGCACGCGACGTTCGTGGTCTGCGCCGAGCGCATGGACGTCGCCGGCAAGGACCTCGCGCAACTCCACGCCACCCTGATCGACGACGTTCCCGAGTTCGCGTCGTGCGCGACCAGGTAGCCCCCCTCCCTCACGAAAGGATCACACCATGAACAAGATCACGCTCTCCATCGTGGGCGCGCTGGCAACGATCGCCGTCGCCGCCCCCTCGGCGCGAGCCGCGACCTTCGGCGAATGGCTCGCGTACTGCGCCGGCGGTGACACGGATGTCGACAAGAAGATCAAGACCGACTCGATGGCCACCTGCGGCGTCGACGAGGGCATCAAGTCCGCGTGTTCCGTGCTGTCGGGAACGCCGTGGAAGTGCTCGATGCCGGCCGCCAAGCCCAAGGACAAGAACGAGCAGTGCGACCAGCTCGATATCAAGTTCGAGATCGGGGCCGGGTTCGCGATGCCGGGCACCTGGAAGGTCAAGGGCGACGCCAAGGCGACCTACTCGCGCTTCGCCGTGAAGAGCAACATCAATGTCTGCAATACCTCGCCGGTGCTCCCGACCCCGGTCGGGGATGGCGGCGGGTACTCGGCCGAGTCCGGGGACATCGCGTTCAACGTCGTCATGAAGATCGAGGGCAGCATCATGGTGACCAGCCCGGTCGGCATCACCGTGAACCTCAGCGCCGCCGCCGGCTGCGAGCGCAGCACGAGCGGCCACTACTACAAGAAGGCCGAGATCAACTCGTGCGGCTCGCCGACGCCGACGCCGACCGCGCCGGCGACCCCACCGCCCGCGACGCCGACCCCCGGTGGCACCCCGTCGGCGACCCCGCCACCGACGACCCCGACCCCCGGTGGCACGCCGCCGGCGACCCCACCGCCGACGACCCCGACCCCCGGTGGCACGCCGCCGGCGACACCCCCGCCGATGACGCCCACGCCGAGCGCGACCGCCGTGTCCGGAGCGCAGGCCTCGTTCTGAGGGTCCGCCATGACAGCCAAGCCCTGGCTCATGTGCGGCGCCGTCGCGTTGGCGATGTCGGTCGCGAGCACGGCCCGCGCGGCGGACTGGTTGACCCTGCTCGACTGGGCATGCGATGCCAATGACACCAACAAGCGCGCGGTCAAGGCGATGGTGCTGTCGGCCTGCGACGCGACCGAGGGTGCGAAGACCGCCTGCGACGTGGTCGCCGGGACCCCGTTCGCGTGCTTCGACAAGCAGGCGGTCGCGCGCGACAACCGGTCGTGTGACAAGGCCAAGCTGACCTTCGAGATCTCCGCCACGACCGCGCAGACGCTCGGCTGGAAGATCGAGGGCACGCTCAACGTCGACGCCCAGTACGCGCTGTTCTGGAAGACCGCGCAGGAGTGCTCGCTGACCGCGAAGACCCCGGTGCCGACCGAGAAGGGAGGCGACTACATCTTCAAGGCGGGCGAGGCCAAGGCGATCGCGATCATGATCGCCTCCGGCGAGGGCAAGATCACCTTCCTGGGCGGCACGGTGTTCAGCGAGGACGTGACCAAGAAGTGCCTGGGCGAGATGGTGGTCACCGCATACAAGAAGACGACCGCGAGCGGGTGCGCGGGAACCCCGACCCCCTCGCCGACGCCGGCGACGACGCCGACCGGCACGCCGTCGCCGACGCCGACCGCGAGCGCGACGCCGCCCCCGCCGACGCCGACGGTGAGCGCCACGCCGCCGCCGACGCCGACCGCGAGCGCCACGCCGCCGCCGACGCCGACGGTGAGCGCCACGCCGCCGCCGCCAACGCCGACGGTGACCGCCACGCCGCTGCCGACGCCCACGGTGAGCATCACGCCGCCGATGCCGACGCCGACCGCCGCGCCGTCACGGGCGTTCGCGCGCTGAGCGCAGCGATCGCGGCGGCGGCGACGCCGGTGTTCACGCGCTGAGCGCTGCGATCGCGGCGGCGGCGAGCGCATGCCGCCGCGATCGCTGCAGGCTGCGGCCTGCGATCCGCTGGGCCGCGCCCGCAGCAGCCCGCGCTCCGGTGCACGAACTCCGCGCCGGCGCCCGTGTCGCGCGCGGTACGGGGCTTGCTCTCTGGGCGAGCCCAACACGGAGGTCTCATGCGTACCTGTTCGATCGCGCTGTTCGTCGCCGCCATGACCGCGGTGCTCCCCGCTTGCTACTATGCCGAAAAGGATCCCGAAACCGGCGCCGAGCCCGGCACGACCGTCGACGAGCTCACCGTCAAGGAGTGCGACGCGATGACGGCGCCGTTCACCAAGGGCGACTGCCCCAAGCCGGACGGCATGAACGACGCCGACCGGAAGGCCAAGTGCACCGTGGTCAAGGGCGTCGCGCTCGGCAACTTCAAGACCAAGATCGGCAAGGACCCTGACTGCTCGGAGGGCTGGGTGTTCGGGCCCGATGGCCTGCTCACCTCGTGCATCAAGGACAGCGGCAAGAACCTGTGCAAGCTGACTGCGGTCGATCCGACCAATGCCGACGACGTGGGCTGGCCGAAGAACGACCACTACAGCCAGTGCCTCAACGACTGGGTCGTGTACTGCACCGACAGCTTCCCCGCCGAGATGGGGATCAAGGCCGACCCCAAGGGCCAGGTCTGCTTCCACAAGGACCTCGACTACGACAAGCTGCCGGCGAAGTCGGTCACGGCGCGCGAGGTCTGCCAGCGGCTCAAGGCGGGCACGCCCAAGACGTTCCCGGACAAGTGCCCCGACGAGCTGTGCAAGCCGAAGAAGAAGCCGGCGACCAAGAAGACCAACGGCGCCTGTGTGTCCTCGCCGGCCTCCGGTTCGGCGGTCTCGGCGACGCCGATGCCGTGCGACGAGGGCGGGACGTGCATGGCCTGCGATCCGGAGACCGACCCGGAGTGCTCGTACGACGTCAGCTGTGGCTGCGAGGTCTGCGACGCGGGCGACACCAATCCGGCGTGCTCGGAGGACCTCGAGTGCCCGATGCCGACGCCGACGCCGACCCCGACCCCGACCCCGACCCCGACCCCGACCCCGACCCCGTCGCCGACCCCGACCCCGACCCCGTCGCCGACCCCGACCCCGTCACCGACCCCGACCCCGACCCCGTCGCCGTCGCCGACCCCGTCCCCGTCACCGTCACCCACCCCGACCCCGTCGCCGACCCCGTCGCCGACGCCGATGCCGTCGCCGACCCGGACGCCGACGCCGACGCCGTTCTGATCCCCGGCGGCGAGCGCGGCGGATAGCTCCGGGCGCGGCGGGTGATAGACTACGCGCTCCGAGCAACCTCGATGAACATCGTCCTGTTCACCCCGCTGGTCCGCGAGTCGATCGCCGCCGCCGCGGTGCTGCTGATCGTCGCCACGATCGTTGCCGTCCGGCGCGGCCTCGGCGGGCTCGGCGCGCTGCTCGGGGTCGCCGCGCTGATCGGGATCGGCGCGCTCGCCGCCGAGGCGCTGGTCGCGCTGAGCGTGCGGATCGGCGCCGGTGCCGCCGACTTCAACGAGTACCGCTGGGTGTTCCTCGCCCCGTGGGGCCGGCTCGGGCTCGCGCTCGGCGGCGCCGCGGTCGCCGGGATCGTGGCGCTGGCGTGGCGCGCCAGCCGCGGGGCCAGCGCGTGGCGGCGCGCCACGATGATCGGCCTGCGCGCCGGCGCCGCGGTGATCGCCCTGGTCGTGTTCCTCGAGCCCGCGGTCGAGCTCCGCCAGGTCGCGCGCGAGCCCAACCGGATCGCGATCCTGATCGACGACTCGAAGTCGATGGCGCTCGGCGAGGACCCGCACGGCCCGACCCGGATCGAGCGCGTGCGCCGCCTGCTCGCCGCGTCGGCCGGCACGCTCGCCGGCTGGGAGCACGAGCACAAGATCGACTACTACACGTTCGCCGAGACCGTCGGGGCGACCTCGCTCAAGGCCCTCGCCGCCGACCAGGCGACCGGCAAGGCGACCCTGATCCGCAAGGCGCTCGAGTACATCCGCGGACGCTACGAGGGCCGCGACCTCGCCGGCATCGTCCTGATCTCCGACGGCGCCTCGACCGGCGGGTTCGACGAGGACTCAGGCGACGGCGCGGTCCGCGACTTCCTGCGCTCGCTCGACACCCGGGTCCACACCGTGTGGGCCGCGCGGCCCGGGCTGCGCGACGTCGCGGTCGCCAAGGTCATGGCCGACGAGTTCGCGTTCGTGCGCACCGTCGTGCGGATCGACGCCGTGATCCGCACCACCGGCATGCCGGCGCGCCAGGTCCCGGTCACGCTGTCGACCGACGGCCAGCCGCTGCGCCAGAAGCTGGTCGAGTTGCCGGCCGGCGATCACGACGTCACCGTCACCTTCGAGGTCACGCCGCCGCGGGTCGGCCGCTACGTCTACGAGGTCTCGGTCCCGGTCGCGTCCGGCGAGGCCGTGACCACCAACAACACGCGCAGCTTCGTGGTCCGCGTGATCCGCGACAAGATCCGCGTGCTCCAGGTCGCCGGCCAGCCGTCGTGGGACGTCCGCGCGCTGCGCCAGATGCTCAAGAGCAACCCCAACGTCGACCTGATCTCGTTCTTCATCCTGCGCACCACCGACGACGTGTCGCTGGTGCCCAACGACGAGATGTCCTTGATCCCATTTCCGACCCGCGAGCTGTTCGAGCAGCAGCTGCCGTCGTTCGACCTGATCATCCTGCAAGACTTCGAGTACCTGCCGTACGGCATCGGCGATTACCTCGAGAACATCCGCAGCTACGTCGAGGGCGGCGGCGGCCTGGCGATGCTCGGCGGCGCGGCGTCGTTCACCTCCGGCGGCTACTACGGCACGCCGGTCGCCGCGGCGCTGCCGGTCGAGCTGTTCGGCCCGTTCGACGCCGGCCCGATCCTCGACACCCAGAAGTTCTCGCCGCAGCTGACCGAGACCGGCCTGGTCCACCCGGTGACCTCGCTGCGCTACTCACCCGACGACAACGCCCGGGCGTGGAAGCAGCTGCCGCAGCTCGAGGGCGTCAATCTGATCGCCGGCGCCAAGCCCGACGCCACGGTGCTCGCCGTCCACCCGCGGCTCCGGACCCGCGCCGGCAAGCCGATGCCGGTGATCGTCGCCGGCGAGTACGGCAAGGGCCGGTCGCTCGCGGTGACCACGGATGCGCTGTGGCGCTGGGGCTTCGTCGCCGCCGCGCGCCCCGGCGACGACGGCCGGCAGTACACCAAGCTGTGGGAGAACTCGATCCGCTGGCTGATCCAGGACCCCGACCTGCGCAACCTCCACGTCGACAGCGACGCGGTCGAGTACGCGCCCGGCCAGCCGGTGCGGATCGGCGTGCGCCTGCTCGGCCGCGACTACCAGCCGCTGCCCGGCGGCGCGGTGAGCCTCGACATCAAGCGCGGCGCCGATCCGGCGCACGCCCAGGACGTCGCGAACGTCACCGTCACCGTCGGCGATGACGGCACCGCGGTCCACGACCTCGGCGGCCTGGCGCCCGGCGTCTACCGCGCGCTCGGCCGGGCGACGATCGGCGGCCGCCAGATCGACGCGACCGACATCTTCCTGGTCCGCGAGGCCGGCACCGAGCTCGATCGGCCGGTCGGCGACCCGGGCACGCTCGAGGCGATCGCCCGGGTGACATCCGGAGTTGCGCTCGGCCCGGTCGACAGCCTGCCCGCCAGCCTGGCGTTCGACCCGCCGCGGATCGTCCGGGTCGACCGCCGCACCGACGTCGAGCTGTGGAGCCGGCCCGGCCTGTTCCTGCTGGTGATCGGCCTCCTCGGCCTGGAGTGGCTCTTGCGCCAGCGCAGCGGCTATTTATAGATAGGGCCACGAAATCGGGTAGAAACAAGCACCCCATGTCCCTGCAGCTCGACAGCCTCGTCACCGACCTGATGTTCCAGGCCTCCGCCGCGATCGATCAGAAGACCTTGATCGATGGCCTCGGCGGCCAGGCCGCGCTCGAGGGCAAGCAGATGCTCGACGTCGATCGCCTCGATCCGCGCGCCGAGATGGAGCTGTCGCCGTCGATGCCGTTCCGGCGGCGCGGCGAGCGCCGGCTGATGATCATCGACGACCAGGCGATCACGCCCCGGGCCGATCCGCAGGCGGACTCGTGGATCAAGTCGGACCTGCGGCCCTACAAGGAGACGCTGATCACCGCCTGCCAGACGCTCCCGGTGCGCCTGGGCCGGCTGTTCGCGCTCGGCAGCTGGGGCGACGCGGTGCTGGTCGCGCACAGCGTCCGCGATCTGCGCGGCATCTGCCTCCTGCCCTGGGCGCTCGATTCGCAGGTCGACATCGATGGCAAGCGTCGCCAGACCCCGCTGTCGCAGAAGGAGTTCGAGGCCAAGATCATGGCCTACGAGAAGCGGCTCGAGGAGCTCGACGATCAGCAGATCATCGCCGGCCTGACCGGCGTGTCGTTCGAGCGCCGCGGCGACCTCGTCGTGGTCGACGTGCTCGAGGCCGACGGCACCTGGGATCAGCGCAAGTCGCTGGTGATGGAGAGCCAGCTCGCCGCCGTCGACCGGTTCTCGATGATCCCCGGCGCGCCGGCGCAGCCCAAGCCCGCCGAGCGCCCGGCCAAGGCGAGCCGGCCGGCGGCCGAGCGCGCCGCGGCCAAGCCCGAGCCGGTCGCGGCCAAGCCCGAGCCCAAGGGCCCGCCGCTGGCGATCCAGGAGATCGACGGCAAGGTCGTGCTGGTGTTCCCCGCCGAGCGCTTCGACCTCGACGTCGCCGCCGCGCTCGGCAAGCGCGACTGGGACCAGATCGTCCGGAGCTCGGACAACCTGCCCGGCGCGATGCGCGACAAGATCCACCGCGACGGCGCGGGCTGGATCGCGCCGCTCGAGTTCCTGTCCGAGGTGTTCATCGACGGCAAGCCGCTGAGCAAGGCCGAGTTCGAGAAGACCGCCACCACCGCCGACGGCGTGCGCTCGATGGACGTCCACTTCCCGCGGTTCGGGCCGGTCACGCTGCTCGAGATCGCCGGCAAGGGCCGGTTCGTGACCTCGCTCGACAGCGCCCAGCGCGCGGCGCAGCTGGTGAAGTGATGCCCGCCGCCGCGTCGCCCCGGCTCGCCCTGGCGATCGCGGCGGTCGCGCTCGCCGTCCCCACTGCCGCCCGCGCCGATGACGATCTCGCCGGCAGCGTGATCTTCGCGCGCGGCTCGTCGCTCTACCGGGTCGACACCCGCGGCCGCGGCGAGGCCGAGATCGCCCAGCTCGCGAGCAAGGTCACCGTGCGCGCGCTGCGCTGCGACGCCGGCGGCAGGGTGCTGCTCGCCGATCTCGCCGGCAAGTGGGCGTGGATGCCGCTCGACGGCTCGACGCGGTCGCTGATCGACCTGCCGTGCGCCGACGGCCCGGCCCAGCTCACCGAGGACGGCTCGGCCGTGCTGTGCCGCGCCCCCCGGGCCGCGAACCAGTCGATCATCGTCGAGCTCGCCGGCGGCGCGTCCGGCAAGCCCGCCGCCCTCGACATCCCGCCCGGCGCCGCCCGGCTCACCGGCGATCGCACCGAGCGCAAGCTGATCTGGGCCGACGCCACCGGCGTGTGGACCGCGCCGCCCGGCGAGCTCCGCAAGAAGATCCGCGTCGCCGCCGAGCCGCCGCTGCGCGGCTTCCTGCCCGGCCCCGACGGCGAGCGCGCCATCGGCGTCTACCCCGATCAGATCTACGCCGACCTCCACCACACCCGCCCCGCCGAGGTCCTCATGACCGTCCAGCTCGACGGCCACGGCGGCCGGCGCAAGGCGATCCGCGACGGCGTCGCGGTCGAGTGGTCGCACGACGCGCAGTGGATCCTGGTCCAGGACGGCGGCAGCACCTGCATCATGCGGGTCACCGGCGGCCAGTACAAATGCTGGCGCGGCTACACCGCCGCATCGCTGTCCAGCGACGGCCGCTGGGCCCTCGCGCTCGGCAACCGCGACGGCTCCAAGAAGCAGGCGGCGGCCAAGCCCGCCAAGGCCGGCGGCAAGCCCAGCACCGCCGCCAGGACGGGCAAGCCGTCGCCCGACGCCGCCCGCGCCGCCGCCCGCGCCGCCGACGACCTCGCGTCGATGGCCGACGACAAACCCTGGGACCACCTCGACGAGCCATCCGACGAGCCCGAGTCCGGCGAGTCCGGCGAGGCTCCCCCGGCCAACGACGACGTCAGCGTCGCCCCGCCGAGCGGCCCGCTGTCGCTCTACCGGCTCCGGCTCGAAGGCGCCTTCACCGACCGGCCCACCTTGCTGGTCAAGGTCGTCGACGGCGCCGCCGTCTGGGTCCCCGCCGCGCCGTAGCCGCGAGCGCTGCCGTTGCGCCCGACGGTGCGGCCGACTCACCCGGCGACAAGCCTCGCGCCCACAGCAACGCTGTGAGATCACGCGCAATGCGGTCCGGCGATCGGCCGGATTCCGGACGGCCGTCCGAGATCCGGCCGGACACCTGAGAGCGACGATCCGAAACCCGTTAGTCGTAAACGCTCTGCAAGCCTCTTAGAAAGTTGGACGCGATTGGATCACGTTGGGGGCCGCTGGATCCCGCGGCCGGTGGCGAAAAATTGAGGAAGATTCCGAGCGTCGGAAGGCTGCTGCGCCGATATCGAGACCCGCCGCCCGCTGCCGCTCGCCACCACTCGCCCGGGCTGCAGGCGGTTGGCGCCCCCGTTCGCCCGCAGCATTGCCCGGCTACTTCATCTGCTGCCAGCGCTCGGAGAGGAAGGAAATAAGCGTGCCCGATAGGCGGAGAGCAAGCAGTGCGACGCTCGCCTCTTGTGTGATGAGATCGACGCTGCCGTGCGCGCCGGCACCTGCCTGATTTCGCAGGCCGCCGGACGCGCGAAAGATCTGCTCGAGGTGGGTCGCCACGCCGGTCATCGCAGCCGGGATCACACTTCTCTGCACGAGAAGCGTCACGAGCGGACCGAGGTTGAGGTTCTCTGGCGCAGTCGTCGAGTCGACCTTCTTGATTACCGCCTTGCACGCCGATTCGACGGCCTTACCTGCGTTGCTCACCGCATCGTCGAGGTCGCCTTTCGAGTAGTGCCTCCAGGCATCGGCGTAGTCGCGCTGCGCGGACGCGAGCTCGGCCACGCGCGTTAACTCGAACGTGCGGTCCGTGATCTCCCGGTGCAGATGCTCGTTGTCGATCAGGTGCAGCTCGAACTTCTCACGCTGCCTTGCTCCCACGTTGCGAAAGCGAAACGCGGATAGGTCGTCTGCGAGAATGCTCTGGAGCTTCTTCACATCCGACTCGTCCCTTCGGAAACTCCAGATAATGGACATTGAGATCTCCAGCATCGTGAGGAATATGTCTCGGTCCACCTCTGCCGCGACCTCCTCTAGCGTCTGACGCGTGAACGTCCGCAGAGGCGGAGGCAGCTCGATCACACGGTTCATCTCGTTTGTGATGTTGCCGATGAACGTTCGTCGCTGGTGCCATTCGTCCAAGGTGAAGGCGAGGTTCTCGACCTCACGCATCAGGCGACGACGGGTCGGCCTTGTTACATCTTGATGGACAGGGTTGCCCGCCTGGGCCTCCGCCTTCGCGCGCTCCATGAAGTAGCGCGGCCTACTTCCTTCGAGATCAACCGCCATAATCAAAGCTTTATCACGAGCCACCGACACCAGCTGATCGTACGGATCCCTCGGGGACCAGAAACGCTAGCCTCCACGCGTTCTTCGACTACTTTGTACTACGGGTTGCAGCAGCTGGGGCGCCGAGGCGGGACCACGGTCGGCCGACATCCCGGCATCTCGATGGAGATCTCGCCGATCTCGCGATGGTCCTGATAGCTACACGCCAGGGTCGGCGTTCGCACGTCTGTCGGCGATACCCGTATGACCGTCCCGCTCTGCGGCAGGCGCAGCTGATCAGCGACGATTATTCTTGCCGGTCGGCAAGAATAGTTGGCGTTGATCAGGTCAAGCGACTCACACCGGAGTCCGGCGCGCCAGTGACAGATCCCTGCGAACTCGGGCTCGGCCTTCGCCGTCCTGATGCGCGTGCCGACCGCAAGCCGCCGATTCTCAAAAGACGCGAAAAGTTGGCAGAATGTCTTATGTGACTTCTCCCCGCAAGAATGACAGCACGATATCCTCGTATATTGAATCGCTTAGAACAAAGTAGTCGAACAGAACGAATAGAGATTCAAGTAGAGTCTTTGTTCCGATCACGATATCGGAATCGCGAGCCGGATGAGCGACGCGAGTTGTAGCGGCCGCCGTATCCTCATGACACTTCCGAACGAACGGGCTCAAATGACGCGCGGGGTTTGATGATGATAGGCGACGGCCTCGGATTCCGTCGTGGCGTACGCCGAGGGCAACGTCGGATGCATCAGGTACCTCGAGTTCACGATAGAGATTGCGAGCGAGCTGAAACCCTTCAGCAACTCGTGCAATACGCGTATTGAAGAAGATCGACTCGGGATCGCGCTTGTCTTCAAAAAGACTTTGGCGAAGATAAAAGGCACCATCGAAGCGCAATGCCCAGTAGTCATAGGAGTTCTGACCATAGAGGTCATCAAACTGGATCTCTGCCTGGATGCCATCACTTCGCACATGCGGCTGATTATCAGACCGCGTTCCAACAATACCCAAGGGCCAGCCAAAGGTATGAATTTCGGAACGTTGCATTGCCTCAAGCAGCCTCAGCTGTTTGCAGTGAACTTTCGCAGAAGGGAGGTAGAATGAGAGCTCCATGCTTGCGCGCTCGCCGATCCCCTTCATTGCGGCCTTTCGATGGGTATCGAACCATGCGATGGTGTCCGCAGGTTCTGAATGTGGCGGCTGAGGTGGAAGACCGATTGTGGGTCGCGCAACCCTGGGCATTCCATGCAAATCGCGAAGCAGGGTGTCGAATACGGAATCACTGTCTTCACGAAGATCGACGTAGAGCTTTGTGCCCAGAGCGACCGGGACTCGACTAGAAGGATTGTTGCGCAGCACTGGAATGAATTTGTTGCTTCGGGCATCCCGCAGAAGCTCGGCGTGGACGATCATGCCTTCATAGCCGGCGCCCCCTTTGCCTGCGTCAACCTTTGCTACATATTTTTCGCTACAGATGAGAAGAACACGATCCGAGGTGCTTACTGCCTCGTTCATAAACGCTGTCAGGTCATGGCCAGGCCCTAAGTCCCATTGATCGAAAATCACGTCGACACCGTTGTTAGCCAGGCGTGTTGCCAACGCGAGCGCCCACCTCTTGTGTTCTTCGGTATCGTGCGAATAGGAGACGAACACCTTTGGAGGTTTGGGCCCACTTGCCATCATCTCCAGTATACCACGGCCACCAGAACGCTTTGGCGGTCTTCGAACTGTACTTCGCCCACAGGTCTTCGAGCGGCTCGAACCATGCGCCGTTCTTAATGAAAGCGCGGAAGGCCGCGATCGCCGGCAGCACAAACGGGGAAAACCGCCACGTGGTGGGCGCTCAATGGACCTGCGCACACAGGGGGCGGGATCGGCACCTCGTCAGAGTAGGCACCTGCTGCAGGATACGGCACGGATGTGGCGAGCGGTCGAACGCTGCGGTGACTGGGCGCCGAGCAAGCAGTACCCGTACCATAGCGCGTGCGCGACCCATGGCGATGCCGCGCTTTTAGCCGAGATCGGCGCCGCTGGGCCGTGTTCGCGCTGGCCAGCTGGCGTCCGGCGCTGTTGGCCGCCGTTCAGTGGTCGGGCTGCGGCGAGCGCGCTGCGACTAGTCGAGGGCCTTGCCGGTCCAGATCGCTGTGCGCGCCGCAGCTGAGGGACCGCTGGGCGCCGCCGGTTCAGCGTGCCACCAGACCGCTCGCCAAGATCTGCCACTGGCGCCCATGAAGGGCCGGGTGCCCCGGTGGAAACACGCGACGGACGGTGAGGTGATGCAGCCGTGCGCGCCGCAGCTGAGGGACCGCTGGGCGCCGCCGGTTCAGCGTGCCACTAGACCGCTCGCCGAGCGAGTGCAGATCCTTGGCGTCCAGGGCGTCCGTGCCGCCACGTAGCCGGGCGGCCACGGCTGCGACGAGCCGCTGAAGCAGCATTGCCGCGTCAGCGGCGAGTTGCCCCTCATCTGCGACCCTATTTGACAAGGTAAGAACTTCCGATCTTTCGTGCGATCCCGGCGATGTCGAATTTTGGTGACAGCCCAAGCGGCCTGAACTAGATCGATAAGATCGTCAGCAAGAGCTGATACGAAAGCGAGGAATAGAAGAATGCGCCTAATGGTCACTTGTTTAGAATGCGCCGCAGAGAACGTTGGCAGCAAAGCGGATATAACGCATTGGGTAGACCTGCAGGACGACGATGCCTATGTAGGCACATGCAAGAATGGCCATTCAGTGCAATTTACGCTTGACAACTTGCGCTATGAGATTTTGTACCAATCGGGCATCGTCGCTCTCCTCTTTGGTTTTTACAGAGAGGCCGTTTCGAGCATCGCTGTGGCGACCGAACGATTTTTTGAGTTTGCAAGTCGGGCGATGCTGATACATCACGGCGTCGAGCCAGCAGTAGTAGAGGAGGCCTGGAAACATGTTAAAAAGCAGAGCCAGCGACAGCTTGGAGCCTTCCAGTTCCTCTATGCTGCTACCCTACGAAAGCCGTTCCGAGAAGGCAAGTCTCGCGTAACCTTCGATGAGCAGATGTCGTTTAGAAACAACATCATTCATCTCGGTGAACTGCCACCTAGAGAAGAGGTCGTAGATTATGCAAGATACACCTTCGAGCTAATACGCGAAATATGGGCAAATATAAATGCGGTTGTTCCGTCCGCGCTCCAACAAGCTAGAGACCAGTTGGTTTCCCAAGGTCGCGCAAAGGTCGAAAGTAAGTCCCGCGTAACCCTCCCGCTCGGCAGAGGTGTGCGCTGGTACAGAATGGTACTTGCAGATCTTGCGGATATTTCGATGGACTTCAATGCGCGCGTCAAGATCACAGAAGAGACCGTTTTCCTCTGGGGCCTGCCTCAGATCGCGACACCTGGGAATAATGCGACGTGAATCGATGTCGCCACTGCGGTGTCCAACGAGTCGCCGACCGACGGGCTCGCACCCGGCCGAGGCTTGCCAGGGCCGGTGACTCGACCCTAGTGGTCTTCGCCGCCGTCATCGCTATCATCATCGGACATCGGGGGCCTACCAGGTAGCGCTCGGCGAGCTAGCCAATCCGAAAGGGAGCCGTCGACATGGCGAGCAGCTTCGATGCTTGGGTGACGCTTTCGCCACAGGCATGGAGCGCGACGATCCGCCGAGTCGCCATGGTAATCTGATGCAAGGAGCCACAGGCATGGTTCGTAACCCAGTCTCGATCTGCGGGGGTGAGCCATCCTCCATCGAAAGCAGAAACTGCATCAGTGACATAGGCATCGATGATGCGAGGCAGCTCTCGGGCACGGTCGGCCAGAGTCGGGATGAGAATCGAACGAACGACCGTGACGATCTGCGAAGCGATATCATTTCCTCGTGGCAAGGCGTGCGCGCACACTATGAGCAGGCGCCGCTGGCCAAGGCGCTGCGCTACGAGTGGGACTCGATCCAGAGGGTCGCCACCGGCAAGAAGGCGGTCACGTCAGCGCTCGCGCTGCGCGTCGCCCGGTTCGCTGGCGTGCCGATGGACGAGCTACTCGCGGGCCAGTGGCTCTCGCCGCGGGTCTGCCCGCACTGCGGTCACCCGCCGGACGATTTTGTCGACGAAGATACGACGGTCGGGTAGTTCGCTACCCAGATCAGCGCGTAGGACGCGCTGAGCATTGGGAACAGCTGTCCCTCCGCTGCCCGTGCGGCGCGATCGAGACACGCTCCGCGATCGAGCTAGGGGGTCTGCTGTTTCTGCTGAGCCTCCAGTGCGACCGCAATGCGCTCGAGCAGCCGTAGGAGGCCGTTACCGTTGTGCTGTGGGCTTCCTCCTTCCCCAGGCAAGGTCGCTCCCATCGCCAATACGCCCAGCGAGTAGTTGATCCCTTCGAACGCCTTGACCAGCCGCGCGAGGTCCATGTCTTGCTTCGGGGTCGTCTTGAATTCCATGTCAGGCATGTGACAACTGTACAGCGCTTAGGCATCATGGCTGCCTACGGGGGCCAGCTCGTGCGTGGCAGCCCGGCGCTCCGGAGCGGTCGACAACCCACGGCGATTCAACATCGTGCGCTGGCGTCGCTGGTGGCGGTCGCGCCATCCACTGGTGGGCGAGGCGACCGATGATCGCTTCGCGGCTGGGGCGCGCGCAGGCGGCTGCACATTTATTCGGAGCCCTGCACATTTATTCGGCCGGGAAGTCCAAAAACCTGCAAAGCCGACACGATCACGCTACCCGGCGGCGAACTCCCGGTCGCTGCAAGTCGTTCCACATCCGATTCCCGGTCCCTGAACGCGCAGCGGCGGATGTGGAGCTTGGTCGCGAATCCACCTGATTCAGCCGATCCCGCCCAGGCGCGTGGTAGCTAGGCCTCACGGTCACGCGAGGTCGCGATCGGTGCAGCGAGGCCGAAGGCGTGGCTGCCGATCCCTCATTGAACCCCCCTTCTGACTGGCGTACGTTCGCCGCGCACGGAGAGAGCGTGATCCGAGGAACGCGTCTGATGCTGGTCACCAAGCCGAAGCCGCCGCGAACGAAGCACACGAACTACGATTGCTACGCGCGAACGCTGAACGACTGCAGCGAGGAGATCACGCGCGAGCACTACATCTCGAAGGCGCTGCTCGAACGCTTCAAGAACTTCGAGGGTACTGGCATGGCGTGGAACCCGGGACCGGTACCGCTCGGCCCCAATGCGCTGCGCTCGTGGGTGCTCTGCAAGCGCCACAACAACGCGCTATGGCCGCTTGACGAAAACATCGTACAGCTCTATGACCTCATGCGACGATTTCAGGATCGCAAGCCCGTCGGCGACCTCGTACTCGACGGTGAGGACATCGAGCGGTGGTCGATCAAAGTGATGTGCGGGCTCTTCGCCTCGGGCAGCGTAGAGGCCGACGGCCAGCCACTCGATCGCACGGCAACAATCCCTAAGCGGTACATGCGCATCCTGTTCGGCTACGACCGGATGCCTCGGCAGCGCGGTTTCGCACATGCACACACTGTGTTCGGCGATTTGAAGCCAACAGCTATTCGCGCACGCGTAGACGTGACACCCGGCAAAAAAAGGACGCCGAACTCGATGGTGTTCTCGCTCGTCGGCTTCACGTGGATCACATGCCTCGACTACCCGCCGCCCGCGCCGCACGTGTATCGGCCCAGTCACTACAAGATCGGCGACGGAAGCATCACACTGCGTTGGCATGGCGCTCCTCGCACGGAACCACCCACGATCACGCTGTTTGAGCGTGTAGACACAGACGACAAAGAGGCGTGGCGCGAGGGGAGGACATTGACATGACGTGCAGCTCGCGGGATCGTGACGTCTGTGACGCTTCAACGGATCCCAAGGGCCGTACTGCCGATGTAGTCTCGTACGAGATCTCGAAGTAGTTTCAAGCTCGTCGGAAGTCGTCCGAGATCCGGCCAGACACCGGACAAGATCTCCCGGCTCTCGGGGGCGACTTGTCAGCGGGCTGAGGTAGGGTTCCGGCCGATGAGTTTCAAGCGGCGCGTGGTGTCGGCGCTGGGGAAGGACGTCTTGCTCGAGATCGGACGTGGCCGCGGCCAGGGCCTGCCCGATGATCTTGGTCCCAAGGGGCCGCAGTGGTTCAGCACCGACTGCATCGAGCCGCTGCCGGTGGCGTCGTGACAGCGAGCGCCGTGTCGCAGGCGGCGATGTTGCCTTCCGGCTACGCCGCGTGGATCGCCGACGTGAAGTTGCGTATCCGCGCGGCACAGCAGCGCGCCGCGCTCGCGGTGAACAAGGAGATGCTCCAGCTGTACTGGCAGATCGGGCGCGACATCCTCGATCGACAGGCGGTGGCCGGTTGGGGACTGGCATCCTCAGCCGGATCGAGGCCGATCTGCGCGTCGAGTTCCCCGAGATGCGAGGCTTCTCGCAGACGAATCTCAAATATATGCGCATGTTTGCGGAGGCTTGGCCCGACCCGAGCGCAATGGGTCAACGATTCGTTGACCAATTGCCATGGGGCCAGAACATCACGTTGCTCACCAAGCTGAAGACACGCGAGGAGCGGCTGCTCTACGCGGCGCGCGCCGTCGAGCACGGCTGGTCCCGACCGCTGCTCACGCATCACATCGAGCTTCGCACCTTGGAGCGTGAAGGCAAGGCGGTCACCAACTTCGATCAGCGGTTGCCCAAGCCGCAGTCGGACCTCGCGCGCGAGACGTTGAAGGATCCCTGCCGCTTCGACTTCCTCTCGCTAGGGTCCGAGGCCGAGGAGCGCGACATCGAGGCCGCGCTCGTCACGCACATCACGAAGTTCCTGCTGGAGCTGGGCGCCGGCTTTGCGTTCGTCGGGCGTCAGGTTCATCTCGAGGTCGGCGGGCGGGACTTCTACATCGACCTGCTGTTCTACCACCTGCGCTTGCGCTGCTTCTTGGTGCTGGAGCTCAAGACCGGCGAGTTCGAGCCCGAGCACACGGGCAAGCTGAACTTCTACCTGAGCGCGGTCGACGAGCAACTGCGCCACGAGCGCGACAACCCGACGATCGGCCTCTTGCTCTGCAAGACCAACAACCGCGTCATCGCCGAGTACGCGCTTCGTGACGTCAACAAGCCGATCGGCGTCGCGGAGTACCAGCTGGTGCAGGCGCTGCCCGCGCAGCTCGAAGCGAACCTTCCGAGCATCGAACGGCTCCAGGCGGAGCTGACCGAAGCCGACATCGACGAGCT
>DASWRS010000339.1:0-9668 GCA_036403075.1 Kofleriaceae bacterium | reverse complement strand
CGTGTGCATCTCGGCCGACGAGTTGTCGATCGTCACGCCGCCCGACTGCTCCTGCTTCTGCTTCTCCGGATCGTTGGTCGTGAGGTCGGGCGACACCCGCTCCCAGGTGTCGCCGCGATCGCGCGACCGGAACAGGAACTGCGCGCCGATGTAGATCGTGCCCTTCTGCGTCGGGCTGGCGTGGATCGGCGTGTTCCAGTTGAACCGCAGCTTCTCGTGCAACCCGGCGCGCGGCTGGATGTTGCGCGACACCAGGGTCTTGCGGTTGACCCGGCCGATGTTGCCGCCCTGCGACTCGGCGTAGACCGAGTCGGGGTCGGTCGGATCGGGGATCGTCCAGAACCCGTCGCCGCCGAACAGGTTCTCCCAGCGCCCGTTGGTGACGCCGCCGGGATACGACGAGTCGCCGACCCAAGAGCTGTTGTCCTGCAGGCCGCCGTAGACCTGGTACGGATCCTTGGCGTCGACGCTGACGTGATAGAACTGCGAGATCGGCAGGTTGGATCCCTTCCACCACCGGTTGCCGCCGTCGTACGACAGCCACAGCCCGCCGTCGTCGCCGCCGATCACGTGCCGGGGATTGGTCGGCTCGATCCACAGGTCGTGCCAGTCGCCGTGCGAGCCGCCGTTCGCGTCCGCGAAGCTGCGGCCGCCGTCCTCGCTGACGATCAGGCTGCCGTCCGGCTTGAAGATCCGGTTGGGGTTGGTCGGATCGACCACCAGACGGGCGAAGTAGAACGGGCGCCACACCATCGCCTGGCTCGAATCGCGCTGCTCCCAGGTTGCGCCGCCGTCGGCCGAGCGGAACAGCGCCGAGGCCTTCGACTCGATCAGCGTGTAGACGACCCTGGGATCCGACGGCGCGTACACGACCTCGACCCGACCCCATGGCGCCGGCGGCAGGCCCTTGCTGGTCGCGATCGACGTCCAGGTCTTGCCGCCGTCGGTCGAGCGGAACATCCCGCTGCCGCTCGGCGCGCTGGGGCCATCGCCGCCGGAGCGGAACGTCCAGCCCTTGCGGCGGAAGTCCCACATCCCGGCGAGCAGGACCTCGGGATTCCGGGGGTCCATCGCCACGCTCGAGCAGCCGGTCGAGGCGTTCGCGCCCTTGAGCACCAGCGCCCAGGTCTTGCCGCCGTCGCTGGTCTTGTACAGGCCGCGATCGTTCGAGTCGCTCCACAGCTTGCCCGGCACGCAGGCGTAGACCACCGTGCTCGATTTCGGGTGGACGACGATCCGCACGATCCGCTCGGACTCGGGCAGGCCCATGTGGCTCCAGGTCTCGCCGCCGTCCGTCGAGCGGTAGATGCCGTCGCCGACCGACACCGAGTTCCGGGTCCAGGCCTCGCCGGTGCCGACCCACACCGTCTCCGGGTTGCTCGGATCGATCGCGATCGCGCCGATCGACTGCACCGGCTGCTTGTCGAACACCGGCTTGAAGGTCGTGCCGCCGTCCCGCGACTTCCAGACCCCTCCCGAGGCCGCGCCGACGTAGAGCAGGGTCTTGCCGTCGATCACGCGAGCGGCGATCGCGGCGATCCGGCCGCTCATCGTCGCCGAGCCGATGTTGCGCGCGCCGAGCCCCGAGATCGCGCCGCCGTCGAGCGCGGCCTTCTCGGCCGGCGGCGACGGTGCGACGACCGCCGCCACCGCCCTGGGATCTGCCGGTCCGGCGGCGATCACCGCCGCGACCCGGGTCCTGGGCGCCGGCAGCTTGAACCACGCGTCCTCGAGCGGGACGTTGACCTCGATCCGGTCGATCAGGATCCGGTTGTTGTGCGGCCCGCCCTTGGCGCCCGACTCGATCGCGAACGGGAACCACACGCCGGCGACCTGCTGGTAGCCGCCGAGATCGGTCTCGCTGATCTGCTCGGTGCCGCGGATCTTGCGCACCGTGGTGATCCGGATCTCGAGGTACGAGTCCGGATCGAGATAGACGTACTGCAGGTCACCATCCTTGCGGGTCACGCGCAGCTTGATCGCCGGCGTACCGTCGACGTCCTCGGTGCCGAGGGACTCGATCCGGTGACCCTTGTCGCGCCAGGAGACCAGTGGGCCGTCGATCTCGGCCTGCTGCGCCTGCGCGCGCGCGTCGTCGTCCGACGCCTTCTCCGCGTCGAGCCGGCCCTGGAATGGCGTGATGTTCCAGCCCTCGCGCCCGTCGTACGCGCTGACCTGGGTCAGGCCCTGGAGCGTGACCTCGGTGCGCATCTGGCTGGTACCGCCGGGGCCGCGCTTCTGGATCTGGCCGGCGATGGCCTCGATGCTGAAGTCGCCGTCGCCGAACACCAGACGGCCGGTCGACCGCACGGTCTTGACCTCGCGCAGCTTGGCCTCGCCACCGCGCGCGGTCAGGTTCTTCGCCAGGATCTCTTCCAGGGTCGCCGCCCGGCTCGGCTGGGCCAGCGCCATCACCATGACGGTCGCGATCACGATCAGGTTCCGCATGTTCCGCAGTATCGCCCGCACCTCCGCGGCGATGAAATAGCGAGTAGTCACGACACCTTGTGTGTCGCAGGGTTGTCTCAGTAGGTCGCTGGTCGTGGCGCGCTCGTCCCGCCGGGACGTCCCACCTCTCCGGCGGACGGCTCGGGGGGCGCCCGCTGGCGACGACCGAGCCACGCAAGGTGCGAATCTCCCCCAGTGGCCGAAACTATCGGTGACGTTTTCCATAGCTGTTTCATGCGCGTAGCTCGAAGGAATCGCCCCTCACGGACGCATTGCGCCGGCGCGATAAACTCCGTCAAATAGGGTCATGTCCACCGTGGTGGCGGTGTGATGGAGGTGCGGGGTAGCGTGACCGACCGACCCTGGGGTTTGACCCTGGGTGCGATCGCCGTGCGCGGCCACACCGGCCAGCTGACGGTCGACAGCGACGGCAAGCGCTATGCGATCGCGTTCGACGGCGGAACGATCGTCGCGGCGAGCTCTCCCGCGGCGGCCGACGCGGTCGCCCGGATCGCGCTCACCAACCACTTCATCACGTCGACCCAGGTCGGCGAGCTCACGCGCCGGCTCGCGGCAGCTCCCGACCGCGACGAGGTCGACGTGCTCGCCGAGGCGATCCGGTTCACCCCCGATCAGGCGACCAAGCTCCGCCACCGCTTGATCGCCCAGCGCGCCGCGCGCACGTTCTCGCTCGAGCACGGCGACTTCGTGCTCGACGATCGCATCGCGCTGCCCGTGTTCGCGGGTGTGGCGGTCGACCACCGCCACGTCATCTACCTCGGCGTGCGGAACCTGTCCGAGCAGCGCCTGCTCGACGACCTGCGCCAGCTCGGCTCGTACTTCGTGCTCAAGCCCGAGGCGATCGACGAGCTGCCGCGGTTCGGGTTCGAGCCCGCCGCGCACCCGGTGCTCGAAGCGCTCAAGCTCGGCACCAGCCTGCCCGAGCTCGAGGCCTCGCATCGCGAGCTCGATCCGCGGCTCGCGCAGGCGGTGATCTACGCCCTGGTGTCGTGCACCGCGTGCGTGATCCCGCCGCGCGCGCCGACGTCGACGTCCGCCCCGGCGCCGACCGCGACGCCGCGCCGCCTCACGCCGCGCAACGTCACCCCGCGCGCCACGACGCGGCTCGGGCGCGCCGCCGGCCGCGAGCCCCGGCCACCGGCCGCGGCCCCGCGCCAGACCACCCGACACCCGCCGCCGCCGTCGGCCGGATCGCGCCCGGGCGCCGTGCGCGAACCCCTCCCGGTGGACCCTCCGCGTCCGGATCCCGGACCGACCGAACCCCCGGCGCTCGCCGCCGCCCGGGCGGGCAGCGGGACCCAGCCGTCGCTGGCGACCGGGACCGCGACGTTCCAGAGCGTTCCGACGAGCGGTGCGCGCACCCCGACCACGCCGCCGCTGCCGCGGACCAGCACGACCTCGCCGACCTCGTACTCGAGCTCGAGCTCGCAGGACTCCGGGACCAACACGCCGGCGGCGACCCGGGCGCGCACGACGTCCGATCGCCGGACACCGCGGCCGACGGCGACGACCCAGCCTCCCGCCGCGCCGGCCACCCCCCGCTCCACCACGGTGCCTCCGGCGCCACGCGCCGCGCCCCCCGCGGCTTCGGCGATCCAGACCCCACCGCCGCCGCGCGCCACGTTGCCACCGCCGCCGGCCCCCACGACGGCGCGCGCCGACACCGACGAGGCCGGCAAGTTCAGCGATGTCCCGACGCCATCGCCGCTCCCCGTCGCGGCCAAGGCGCCGGGTGCGGCCACGTTCGGCGAGCGCCAGCCGCCGCGCAGCGCCTCGGGCACCACGCCGGCGACCCCGCGGCCCACGGTATCGCGCGCGATGACCCCGAGCGACGCCGAGTTCCGTGGGTTCAGCGATCAGCGCACACCCTCGGGCTTCATCGACCAGCGCACCCCGGGCTTCGGCGATCAGCGAACCCCGCAGGACCAGCGGACCCCGACCGATCCGTCGGCGTCGCGGACCCCGACCGGCAGCCCGATCCCGTCGCGCGTGTCGACCAGCAACGCCGCCGCCGCCGACGAGGCGTTCCGGCGTGGCGAGCTCGCGATGAAGCGCGACCAGCCCGGCGAGGCGATCCTCGAGTTCAAGACCGCCTGCGACCTCAACCCGCAGGAGGTCGACTACGCCGGCATGCTCGCGTGGGCCAAGTTCTGCGCCGCCGGCGACAAGGCGGCGATCGGCGCCGACACCCGCAAGGCGCTCGAGCGCGCGGTCTACAAGTCGAACAAGCCCGAGCGCGCCAGGTTCTATCTCGGCCGCGTCGAGCGCATGCTCGGCCGCGACAAGGAAGCGCTGCGCCAGTTCCAGGAAGTCCTCGATCTCAAGCCCAACCACGCCGAGGCCCAGAGCGAGATCCGCGCGATCGAGTCCCGGATCCAGACCGCGGGCAAGACCGGCCTGTTCGGCCGCAAGCGATAGCGCGGGCGCGCACGGACGGCGTGGGAAGGCCCCCTCCGGAACCACCGCGCGACGCGACGCGCGGAGGGGTGAATTTCGCGGCTCTGCCGCGAAAGTGGGGGCGGGAAGGCCCCCTCCGGATAGATAGACCGTTCCCGCGCGAGGGCCGTTGCAACCGATACCCCATGTCCACGTTCTCCAGGATCCTGTTCGGCGCCGCGCTGGCCTCTGCGAGCTGCGCGACCGGCGCCGGCCCCACCGCGATGTCCGGCAAGGACACACCCATCCCGCAGAGCTCGACCGATCGGATGTTCGCCGGGCTCGCGCCGATCCGGCCGGCGCCGAGCGACGCGACCCGCAGGCTCGACGCCGCGATCGCCTCGCACTTCGCCGGCCACGCGACCCGGCGCGGTTACCTGATGACCGACAAGCCGCTGTACCAGCCCGGCGAGACGATCTGGTTTCGCGCCGATCTACGCGCGACCGGCACGCTGGTCGGGGCGCAGCCGACCGGGTTGACCCTGCAGCTGATCTCGCCGCGCGGCGCGATCGCGATGCAGAAGCGGATCCGGACCGCCGGCGGCGTCGCGCAGAACGACTTCGCGCTGCCCGCCGACCTCGACGGCGGCGAGTACACGATCCAGCTCGCCGCCGACGACGGCACGACCGACACGCGGAAGATCATCGTCAACACCTACGAGGCGCCGCGGCTGCAGAAGACGCTCGAGTTCGTCCGCAAGGCGTACGGCGAGGGCGACCAGGTCGCGGCCGCGATCGAGGTCAAGCGTGCGACCGGCGAGCCGTTCGCCGGCAAGTCGCTGACCGGCGTGGTCACCGTCGACGACGTCGAGCTCGCGCGGCTCGCGATCCGGACCGACGCCGACGGCAAGGCGACCGCGAAGTTCGCGCTGCCCCCGGCGATCGCCCGCGGCGACGGGCTGCTCACGATCCTCGCCGACGACGGCGGCGTGACCGAGTCGATCCAGAAGCGGATCCCGATCGTGATGAAGACGATGCAGCTCGCGATGTTCGCCGAGGGCGGCGATCTGGTCGAGGGCGTGCCCGGCCGGGTCTACTTCCTGGCGAAGAATGCGCTCGGCAAGCCCGCCGACGTCGAGGGCAAGGTCATCGACGACCGCGGCCAGGTCGTCGGCGAGCTGCGCTCGATCCACGACGGCATGGGCCGGTTCGATCTGCAGCCGGCGACCGACCGCAGCTACCACGTCGAGATCACCCGGCCCGCCGGCATCGCCCAGAAGTTCGAGGTCCCGGCCGCGAAGTCCGGTGGCTGCGCGCTGCGCAGCGTGGCCGAGGACTCGCCCGACGTGATCCGGGTCGCGGCGACCTGCACCACGGCGCGGACCGTGGTCGTCGAGGCGGTGCTGCACGAGACCCGGCTCGCCGCCGGCGCGGTCGACGTCGCCGCCGGTCAGCCGACCCTGCTCGAGCTGCCGGTCGATCCGGCGCGGCAGGGCGCCGTGCGGGTCACGCTGTTCTCGAGCAAGCAGGAGCCGCTCGCCGAGCGCCTCGTCTACCACGGCCGCGGCCAGGACCTGAAGGTCACGCTGTCGGCCGACCGCAAGACGTACTCGCCCCGCGATCCGGTCAAGCTCCGCCTGCACGCCAGCGACGCCGCGGGCAAGCCGGTCAAGGCCAGCCTCGGGGTCGCCGTGGTCGACGACACCGTGCTGACGTTCGCCGACGACAAGTCGGCCCGGATCCTCGCGCACCTGCTGCTCGAGCCCGAGCTCGGCGCCACCGCCGCCGAGCCGATCGAGGAGCCCAACTTCTACTTCTCCGACAAGCCCGAGGCGCCGGCCGCGATGGACGCATTGCTCGCGACCCGCGGCTATCGCCGGTTCGAGTGGCAGCCGGTGCTGTCGCCGCCGCCACCGCCGCCGATGCCGGCGACCGCCGCGACCGGCATGGCGGTGCCCGAGCCGGAGGCAATGCCGGCGATGGCCAAGGCCGAGGAGCCCGCCGACCGTGCGCCGATGCGCAAGGCCGGCCGGCCCGCGCCCCGACCGAAGATGATGAAGGACCGCGCCGTGCCGGTCGCGCTCGCACCGCCGCCCGCGCCGGGCAAGGTCCGCGCGCACGCGCTCGAGCAGAAGCGGCCCGCCGCCGCCGCCGACCTCGCGCTGCGCCAGCAGCCCGTCGCCGGCGCCCGGGCGCGCCGCGTGATGCGCAACGCCGAGGGCGACAATGGGCGCGACGACGCGCGTGACGAGCGCCGCGCCGATGACCCGTGGGACAACGACGCGGTCGCCGGCTGGGCGCCGGTCCGCGTGTTCCCGGTGCCGCAGTACACCCGGCCCTACGACGGCCCACGCAGCGACTTCCGCGAGACGATCTACTGGAACGGCAACGTCGAGACCGGCGCCGACGGCAACGCCGAGGTCGCGTTCGTCGCGTCCGACGCGATCACCTCGTTCCGGGCGACCGCCGAGGGCGTGTCCGCCGGCGGCGTGCCGGGCGGCGGCAGCGCGACGTTCCAGTCGAAGATGCCGCTGACCCTCGACGCCCACCTGCCGCTCGAGGTCACCTCCGGCGACCAGATCCGGCTGCCGGTCACGCTGTCCAACGAGACCGACACGGCGCTCGACGCCGATCTCGACGCCCGGTTCGGCGCCGCGTTCCAGCTCACCCAGAACCCGGTCAACGGCAAGATCCACCTCGTCGCTGGCGAGAAGCGCAGCCTGTTCTTCCCGCTCAAGGTCGTCGCGACCGACGGCGCGGGCGACGTCGATCTCGCGATGACCACGCTCGGCCTCAAGGACCAGATCCACAAGCAGATCCGGATCGTGCCGCTCGGGTTTCCGTTCGAGGTCTCGGCCTCGGGCACCGCGAAGTCCGGCGGCGACGCCCACCACGACTTCGAGCTCGACGGCGCCCTGCCCGGCTCGATCCACGCGACCGTGACCATGTACCCGTCGCCGCTCGCGGCGATGACCAAGGGCATGGAGGCGATGATCCGCGAGCCCGGCGGCTGCTTCGAGCAGACCTCGTCGTCGAACTACCCCAACATCATGATCCTGGGCTACCTCGGCGCCAACGACGCGGCCGACCCGGCGCTGGTCGCGAAGACCCAGGGCACGCTCGACCGCGGTTACAAGCTGCTCACCGGCTACGAGACCAAGCAGAAGGGCTACGAGTGGTTCGGCCAGACGCCGGGCCACGAGGCGCTCACCGCCTACGGCCTGATGGAGTTCGCCGACATGGCCCGGGTCTACGACGTCGATCACCAGATGGTCGAGCGCACCGCGGACTGGCTGATGAGCCGCCGCGATCACAAGGGCGGGTTCTCGCGCAGCACCGAGGCGCTCGACTCGTTCGGCCGCGCCGGCGAGGCCACGACCAACGCGTACATCATGTGGGCGCTGGCCGAGGCGCACCGCCTCGCCGGGCTCGACGCCGAGCTCGCGGTCCAGCGCACGCTCGGCGCCCAGACCAAGGATCCGTACCTGCTCGCGCTCGCGGCCAACACGAATCTGATCTCGGCGCCCCGGGCCGCCGAGACCGCGGCGATCGTCCAGCGCCTGGTCGCGATCCAGGACAAGAACGGCAGCTTCCCCGGCGGCAAGGAGTCGATCACGATGTCCGGCGGCGAGTCGCTGACGATCGAGGCCACCGCGCTCGCCACGCTCGCGCTGATCAAGGCGTCGCCGGCCAGCGAGTACGAGGCCCAGATCCGCGGCGCGGTCGACTGGCTCAACGCGCGGCGCTCGGGCTACGGCCAGTGGAGCAACACCCAGGCGACGATCCTCGGCCTCAAGGCGCTGACCGCGTACGCCGACCACGCGCGCCAGATGCAGACCGCGGGCTCGGCGACCCTGATCGTCAACGGCACGCCCGCGGGCACGATCGCGTTCGACAAGGGCCGCAAGGACGCGCTGGTCTGGGATGACGTCGCGGCGGCGCTGCGCCCCGGCCACAACACGATCGAGCTCCGGCTCGCCGGGGGCGCCACCTTGCCCTACTCGATCGCGATCGCCTACCGCTCGGCCAGGCCGCAGTCGTCGCCCGCGGCCAAGGTCGCCGTCACGACCCACCTCGCCAGGGAGCAAGTCAAGATGGGCGAAGGCGTCAAGCTCCGCGCCCACGTCGAGAACACCTCGGCCGGCGGCGTGCCGATGACGCTCGCCCGCGTCGGCATCCCCGGCGGCCTCACGTTCCAGACCTGGCAGCTCAAGGAGCTGCGCGACAAGGGCCTGATCGACTTCTACGAGACCCGGCCGCGCGAGGTGATCCTGTACTGGCGCGCCCTGGCACCCTCGGCCAAGAAGGACATCGAGCTCGATCTGCTCGCCGCGGTCCCCGGCAGCTACGAGGCGCCCGCCAGCTCGGCGTACCTGTACTACACCGCCGAGGACAAGGCCTGGGCGCCGTCGGTCAAGGTCACGGTCGACAAGTAGCGCGGCCGGCCGGTCGGCGGTGAGTCGGAGAACAGCTCCGCCAGCCGTCGCCGCGCGGGTGACCTCGACGAGGTGGGCGCGGGCGGAGGTCATGAGCCGCTCGACGGTCTCACCGCTTCGAAAGGACGCGGCGCCGACGGAGGCGCGGATGCGGGTGCCGTCGTGGGCGACGCGATGGAGATCGATGAGGTCGTGTTTCATGAGCCGCGCCAAGAGCTGGGTCACGAGCTCGCTGAAGACGTCACCGTGGTCGGCGCGAACGTCGTTGAGGCGGTGATAGGGGACTGCGACGCCGCCGCACAGCAGCGGTGGACGGCGTGGAGCTCGACGAGCCGCGCGATCTCGCGACCCGAGCCGAGCGGCAGCGGCAGCGGCGGCGGCAGCGGC
>DASWRS010000338.1:0-1752 GCA_036403075.1 Kofleriaceae bacterium | reverse complement strand
TGATCGACGAGGTCACGCCTCGCGGCAAGGTCGCGTGGTCGTGGAGCTCGGCGAACCACATCGGCCTCGCCGAGACCGGCCGCTGGTACCAGCAGACCGTGCTCGGCAAGCCCGCGCACCTGCACGGCCGGCCGGTCTACGACATCGTGCACATCAACGCCGTCGAGCGTTACGGGGCCGATCGCTTCCTCGTGTCGCTGCGGCATACGGACGCGATCTACGCGATAGACAAGTCGACCGGGGACGTCGCGTGGAAGCTCGGTGGCACGCAGACGTCGCGCAGTCTGCAGTTCGTCGGCTACGACTTCGCGGACTTCGGGGGGCAGCACGACGTGCGGGTCCTACCCGACGGCACCATCACCCTGCACGACAACGGCACGGGGTTGGGACGTCCGCCGCGGGCGCTGCGCTTCACCGTCGATCCGGCGGCCATGACCGCGACGCTCGTCGAGCAGATAACAGACCCGGAGGCGACCGACTCGCCGTGCTGCGGCAGCGCGCGCAAGTTGCCCGGCGGCCACTGGGTGATCTCGTGGGGCGGCATCCACCTCGTCACGGAGGTGAACGGCGCCGGCAAGCGCGTGTTCGCGCTGCACTTCGCGGTGCACATGTCCTACCGGGCGTTCCCGGTGCTGCCGGGTCGGTTGAAGCGCAGCGCGCTGCACGGCGGCATGGATGCGATGCATCCACGGCGATGACCGCCCCTTATCTCAGCGCGAAGAGGCGGAGCCCACTACTGCCATCTCCCGCCGTACGCGCTCGCCTGAGGCCGCGGACCTCTCGATCGCGTCGATCAGCTCGTGGCGCCGGACGGCGTCGTCGAAGTCCGGGGCGGTGTGAGTCTCGTTGGCGATGTCCGCCGCGAACGCGGCATATGTGCGCCCCACGTTGAAGGCGGGCGCTCCGTTCAAGCTGGTGAGTTCAGGCCATCGCTCAATCAACGCCGCGGGGATCGCAAGATCGGTGATGCTGTCCTGCCCACGCGCGCCCGCGACGCTCAGCGGAAAGATCCCGGGGTAGGGAGCGTCGGCCGTGATCCGCAGCGTTCCGTCGGTTCCGTTGATCTCCCATAGGAACCCGACGCCGCCGGCAACCGCCTCACGGATGTGGATGCTCGCGGTCACTCCGGAGCTGAGGGTGCCGATCACGGCGATCTGGTCGGCCGCCGTCTTCACCATCTCCTCGCCTGTCTCTTCGATGGTGATCAGCGGCCTGTGCAGATCCGACAGGGCCGACAGTTCGGCGAACTCGCCAAGCACATGGTTCAGCGTGTCCGCGCTGTGTCCGACGGCGATCGTCAGCAGATTCGCGCCATTCGTCTTTTCGAGCATGTAGGCGTTGGGCTGGACCACGCGATCACCGGGGACCGACAGCCCGACCATGGTGGTCGACAGGACCTCGCCGACGTACCCGTTGCCCAGCAGTTCTTGGACGAACTCGACTGCGGGGGCCTGGCGGCCCTGTAGGCCGACGACCGTGGGAACTCCTCGCTCGGCGGCCAACGCGGCCATCGCGCGCGCCTCGTCGAGGTCGCGGCCGAGGGCCCACTCGCAGTAGACGGGCTTGCCGGCATCGACCGCGGCGGTGACCAGCTCTCGATGGTGCGGGACCTTGACCGTCAAGGCAACCAGGTCGATATCCGGTTGGGCCACCAGCTGCTCGTGGTCGGAGAACACCGAGCCGACCTCGAACGCCTCGCCTGCTGCGCGCGCGGATTCTGCGCTGTGCGCGCTCAGCGCCCGGACCTCGTAG
>DASWRS010000337.1:0-23951 GCA_036403075.1 Kofleriaceae bacterium | reverse complement strand
GACGTCAAGCACCGGCTCGACGCCAGCCGCTACGCCGCGATCGACGTGATCAGCCGCCCCGATGGCCTGACCGCCGAGATCGACGCGCTGCCCGGCGAGCCGTTCACCACGCCGGCGACGGTGTGGGTCGCGCCCGGGGTCCACATCGTGCGTGCGAGGCAGGGCGAGCGGTCCTGGGACCGGCAGGTCACCGCCGAGCCGCACAGGAACGCCGTCGTCGTGATCGAGACCGGCCTCGATGCCCGGCCGCCGCCGGCGCCGCGGACCCGCGCGATCGACTTCGCCACGGATGACCCGGGCGGCGAGCTCGGCGAGCGCCACACCGCGCCTCCGCCGGACCAGAAGCACCCGCCGCTGACCCCGGACAAGTACCGCGGCATCCCCGATCCGGCGTCCGAGGGGCCGATCGACGATCCACTCGCGCCGCACGCGGCACCCGCTGCTGGGCGGAACCTCTGGCTGGGCCTCCGCCTCGGAGCCGGCATGTTCGACGACGGCGCCGCCGCGGCCCGTCCCGGCATCGCGCTCGGCGTCGCCGCTCGCTACTGGCTGGCCGACGCCGTGTTCGCCGCCGGCCGCGCCGACTGGAGCCGCCGCGGCGGCGACGTCATGACCGGCGGCCCGCCCGCCGGCGAGGCCGCCAGCCCCGCCGTCGACGTACTCGGCGCGTGCGCCGGGATCGGCGCGACCCTCACCGGCCGCCGCGCGCGCGCCGGCACCGGCCTGCCGATCGCCGTGATCGCGCAGCTCCGCGGCGACCTGCGGCTCGCCGGCACGCGCGGCGCCGCCCCGGTGCGCCGCGCCGGCCTCGGCATCGCCGCCGGCCTCGAGCTCGTGCTGCCATCGACCCCGCTCACCGTCGGCCTCCGCCTCGAGCAGGGGCTGACCGAGCTCGTCCCCGGTGCGCGCGACCGCGCCGTCCTCGCCGAGCTCGGCGTCGACCTGCGGTGAACGCCGTCCGATGACGGTTGAGATTCACGTTGTACGGGCTCCCGTCGCGGCGGTGCGATGGTCTTCGAGCGCCGGTGCTACGCCGGAGGTTCGATCACGAGCCCGCGCTCGGTCCAGCGCGCGATCTGGTCCGTATCCGGAACCCGCCGCCAGTCGAACCCCGCGACCAGCTCGGCCGGTTTGCACGGCGCCGGCGCGCCGGCGAGCCCCGCGGCATGCGCCAGGATGCCGCACAGCGCCGGGCCATCGTGGCGAGCGCGGAGCTGCGAGAACGGGATCGAGCCGTGCAGCTTGGCGAGCTTGCCGGCGCCCGACCCGAGCCGGATCGATCGATTCTGGTCCGCGGCGAAGCGAGGATCGGAATCACCTTGCGGCGAGGGTCCTCCCCCGGAGGGCTCGAGCAGCAGCAAGTGGTGGCGGTAGCGCGGCGTCGCGATGCCGAGCAGCCGCTGCAGCATGACCTGGGTCGCCGTCGATGGCGCGATGTCGCGGCCGCGGATCACGTCGGTGATCGCCGCGTCGCGGTCGTCGACCACGACCGCGAGCTGGTACGCGATCACCCCGTCGCGCCGCCGCACGATCGGATCGCCCAGGTCGTGCGCCGGGGTCTGCGACAGGTCGAGCCCACCGTCGTCGACGAGCTCGATCCGATCGTCGTCGAGCCGGACCCGGATCGCGTCGGCCGCGGTGCGCCAGCCGCCCGCAGGCAGCGCTCGGCCGCGGCAGGTGTTGTCGTAGGCCCAGCTGCCGTCGGGGGCACGCCGGCCGCCGGCGCGGGTCGCGCGGCTGCACGAGCACGGATACAGCCGGCCCGCGGCGGCGAGCGCGTCGAGCGCGGCCTCGTGCGCGGCGCGGCGATCGCTCTGCACGACCACCGCATCCCAGGCCAGCCCGAGCCAGGCGCAGGCCTCGATCATCTGCTCGGCCCACGCGGCCCGGGTCCGCGTGACGTCGAGGTCCTCGAGCCGCAGCATCGCCTGCCCACCCCGCGACCTGGCGTCGAGCCAGACCAGCAGCGCGGACAGCAGCGTGCCCGGGTGCGCCTCGCCCGTGGTCGACGGCGCGAACCGCGAGATCACACGCCGGAGCGGTGGCGCGGCGGGACGCCGGTCTCGACCACCGGCCGGCGCGCGGCCTCGGACCAGTACGGGTGGTAGTGGTTGACCCCGGTCAGGAACGTCCACGCGGTGTCGTGCAGGGTGGGCCGCGAGTCCATGTGAATGAACTGCTCGGCCGGATACCAGCCGATGCCAACCTCGGTGTACGTGCGCCACAGATAGTCGCGCAGCGGGGTCAGCGGCACGCCGCGGATCCGGAAGTCGATCGCGCGGCCGTCGCGGTGCGGTGACGTCGGCGATTCACCCGCTTGCACCCGATACACCGACACGAACTCGATCGTCCGCGTGTCGTACTTCTCGGCGACGTCGGCGAGCATCGCGAGCGTGCGGCGCGCGATCGGGCGCTCGCGGCCGGTCTGCCGGCAACGGAACAGGTGCTTGAGCTCGGCGGCGGTCGCCTCGTCCATCGTGCCGTCGCGGTGGATCCCGACGGTCGCGCCGATCTGCAGGTTCTCGTCGTAGAGCTTGACCTCGACGGGAGCCGCCGCGCGCTCGGCGATCACGATCGCGAGCGCCTCGGCGGGCACCGGCATGGGACCCGCGGCGGCCGCGAGCCCGGCCGCTGCTGCCGTGGCGAGCTTGATCTTGAGAAGGATGGGTAGCATCTCTCCCTCGCGCACCACCCGGTGCCCGTCGAAGGTCGTACGGAAGTGAGACCGTTGCAACTCAAATGATCCGGGGAAATTTCACACGGTTCTCACCAGTCATTTTGGCGCGCGCGTTGCTTTGTCGCTTGTTGTACGGTCATTGCGCATGAAGTTCACCGACGAACACCTACAGCTTCGCCGCACTGTCCACGAGTTCGTGGACAAGGAGATCAATCCGCACGTCGACGCGTGGGAGGCCGCCGGTGGATTCCCGGCGCACGAGGTGTTCAAGAAGGCGGGCCGGCTCGGCCTGCTCGGTGTCAACAAGCCCGAGGCCTTCGGCGGCATGGGCCTCGACTACTCGTACCAGATGGTCGTCACCGAGGAGCTCGGCACCTGCCGCGGCGGCTCGGTGCCGATGGCGCTCGGCGTCCAGACCGACATGGCAACCCCGGCGCTCGCGCGCTGGGGCAGCGACGAGCTACGCCGCGAGTTCCTCGCCCCGGCGATCGCGGGCGAGGTCGTGGCGTCGATCGCGGTCAGCGAGGTCTCGGGCGGCTCCGATGTCGCGGCGATCCGGACCACCGCGCGCAAGGACGGCGCCGACTACGTGATCAACGGCTCGAAGATGTGGATCACCAGCGCGGCGCAGGCCGACTGGCTGTGCCTCCTGGTCAACACCAGCGACGGCGCGCCGCACCGGAACAAGACGCTGGTCGTGGTCCCGACCCGGACCCCGGGCGTGACGATCGGCGCCAAGATCGACAAGCTCGGGATGCGCGCCAGTGACACATGCCCGATCTACTTCGAGGATGTCCGCGTGCCCCAGCGCCACCGCATCGGCGAGGAGGGGATGGGCTTCATGATGCAGATGGTGCAGTTCCAGGAGGAACGGCTGTGCGGCGCGATCGGCTCGGTCCGCGGCATGGACCGGCTGCTCGAGGCGACGATCGCCTACTGCAAGGAGCGCCACACGTTCGGCCAGCCGTTGATCGACAATCAGGTGGTCCACTTCCGGTTCGCCGAGCTCAAGACCGAGATCGAGGCGCTGCGCTCGCTGTGCTATCGCGCCGTCGAGGATTACATCGGCGGCGCCGACGTCACGATGATGGCCTCGATGGCCAAGCTCAAGGCCGGCCGGCTCGCCCGCGAGGTCTCCGACGCCTGCCTGCAGTACTGGGGCGGCATGGGGTTCACGTGGGACAACCCGGCCTCGCGCAGCTACCGCGACAGCCGCCTGCTGTCGATCGGCGGTGGTGCCGACGAGATCATGCTCGGCATCATCAGCAAGTTGATGGGCATTCTGCCGGGCAAGAAGAAGCAGTAGCGGGTACACATGCGCGGTGAGATCCGCGATCGTCATCATCGCCTGTGCGGTGGTGAGCGCTGTCACCCACGCCGCTCCGCCGTTCCCGCCCGACGACCCGCTCGCACCGCCCGCCGAGCCGCCGGACGCGGCCCCCGACGCCGCGCCGGCCCCGAGCGCCGAGCCGCCCCCGCCACCGCCGGCTCCCGCCAACACCGCGCCCAGCGGGCCGTCCGGGCCGATCGCCGGCTTCGCGGTCCGCGGCCCGTCGAAGGTCAAGCCGCGGACGATCGGCTACCTGGCGCACGTCGCGATCGGGGATCGGATCGGTCCCGGCGACCTGCCGCGGCTCCAGCAGGCACTCTTGTCGAGCGAGCTGTTCACCTCGGTGTCGGTCGCGCTCGAGCCCGCGTCGCCGCCGAGCTCCGGCGTGATCGTCGTGGTCACCGCCGACGACAAGCACTCGTGGATCGCGGCGCCGACCGTGTTCGCGTTGCCCGGCAACTTCGCGCTCGGCGTCGGCTTCGCCGAGAACGACTTCCGCGGCCTCGACCAGAAGTTCCTGCTCTACGGCCAGCTCGGCACGCGGACCTCACTGTTGTTCAGCACGTTCCTCGATCCGTCGTACCACGGCACCCAGCTGACCTGGCGCACCGATCTCTACCTCTACCGCCGCGGCCTCAACGAGTACGTCAACCCGCCCGACAACCCGCGATCGTTCGCGATCGAGCGCACCACGCGGTCGACGTACCTCGGCGGTGGCGCGCTGATCGGCTGGAACTTCCTGTGGTGGCTCGCCGCGGACCTGCGGCTGCGCGGCGCCTACGTCTACTTCCGCGACCCCAGGGACGCCGCCGACCAGCCGATCGCCAAGGCCCCCGAGAAGGACGGCTGGGACTTCACGCTGCAGGCGCACCTGACGATCGATCACCGCCACCACCGCTACGGCGTCACCTGGGGAACGTACGCCCAGCTCGATCTCGAGCCCAGCATCCCGCGGCTGTCCAGCTACGACTACCAGCTGCTGCAGCTGCGCGCCTACCACAGCTGGCGGCTGTTCGACGACCACGAGCTCGAGCTCCGCGGCCACTTCAACGCCGGCCGCCACCTGCCGCTGCACGAGGACTTCACGCTCGGCGGCGTCTCGGACCTGCGCGGCTACGACGTCGACCAGTTCCGCGGCGACCTGCGCGCGGTGGCCCGCGCCGAGTACTCGATCCCGCTGTTCCAGTGGCGGTTCTTCGCGTTCCGCGCGATCGGGTTCTACGACGCGGGCTACGTCGGCTTTCACAGCGGGCCGACCTCGGATCGCGACTTCCTGCTGAACCAGCTCGGCCCCGGCTACACCCGCAGCGACGTCGGCGCCGGCCTCCGCGTCTACCTCAACAACATCGTGCTGCCGCTGCTCGGCTTCGACCTCGGCTACGGCATCGAGGGGCACTCGCCCGAGATCTACTTCGAGGTCGGCTTGACCGACTTCTGAGCCGCACGGCGCGCGAAGCGCGGCGCTACTCGGGGACGACGTTCTGGATCGGCATCCAGATCGTCTCGCCGGAGTGGCCGATCTCGAGCTGATACCAGCCCTGCATCAGCTGGACGACGGTCGCCGATTGCATCAGGCCGTTGGGGCCGGGCACCAGGACGCGGCCGCCCGGCGGCACCTTGGGCCCGATCTCGCCCGAGGCCGACGACACGCTGCCGATCGGCGTCATGCCGATGCCGACGATCGCGCCGCGCGCCTCGGACTGGAGCTCGTCGCGCCGGTGCGCCGAGCCGGTGGCGAACTTCATCGCCCCGGGCACGGGGCTCTGGACGCCGGGCTGCGTGATGTCCTCGATCGCCTGCGGCATCTCGACGTGCGGCCGGAGCGGCGGCGGTGGCAGCCGCGGCGGCTCGTCGTGCGGGCTCCGGGCGCGCGGCCGGATCTCCCCCGAGGCCGTGGTCGGCGGGTACGACGGCGGGGGCGTGATCTCCGGCGACGACTGCGAAGCCGCCCGGACGGGCGATGGGAAGTCGCCCTGGCTCCCCGGCCGGCCGCGGGCGGTCTCGACCAGCGAGACGTCGCCGTGGCGCTGCGCGATCTGCGCGGCGGTGTAGCGGTGATCGCCGTTGGGCAGCTTGTGGGGCTGCGCGTCGTCGTTGGGCAGCGTGATGTACGGGGTCGATCCGTCGTCGGCGACGACCGTCAGGTGGCCCATGCGGATCAGCTCGACGCCGAACACCGCGCCGGCGGTCGGGTTGTACGCGACCAGCTCCTCGAGGATGCCGCCGAGCATCCCCGGATCGGTCACGGCGAGCGGCGTCGCGGCCATCACGACGCGCCGGATCAGCAGCCGCGCCAGCATGCGCTCGACGCTGCGGGCGACGCTGCGCAGCACGCCGTCGTTGATCCGGTCGAACGGCAGGCCGACGAACTGCGCGACCAGCAGGCCCGGGTCGGCGCAGCGGACCTGCAGCGAGCCGCTGGCGCGCAGCCGCACCGGCATCCCGGACATCGGGATGATGAACATCGTCGTCAGATCGAACGACACCTCGACCGGCGCGGTCAGCACGAAGAACGCCGACACCGGGCGCGACGGATCGGGCGTGCGCCAGCGGTGCCGCCCCGGGCCAAGCCGATCTCCGACGAGCCACGCCGGGCACATCACGACCTGCTCGTCGTCCGCGCACGCGACCTCGCACTCCGGACCGATCGGAAACGGCCAGGCGTAGACGAGATGGTCGGACGCGACGGCGTCGCGCGCGATGGCCGTCATCGAGGGGATAGTACAGGACGGGAAGGTTTCGGCGAGGCCCGACGTATCAGGATTCAGTAAGTATTCCCGCATCGTCGCCGTGGGCGACGGGATGGATCCTTACGCGCCGGACCCGCCGGGGTGAGGCCTCGACCACCTCGAGGACGGTTCCGTTATCGGTGGTCAGCTTCTCGCCGGCCTGAGGGATCGCCTGAGCCAGCGACATGCATAGCCCGGCAATGGTCGTCCGGTCTTTCCCGACGGGCAGGTCCAGGTGCAGGTCGCGGTTGACCTTGCGGACCGCCGCCCAGCCCTGAACCAGGATCGTCCCGGCCGGCTCACGGGTGAAGAACTGCTCCGGGACATCGTCCTCGCTCATGATATCGCCGACCAGCTCCTCGATCAGGTCCTCGGTCGTGACCAGGCCGGACAGCCCGCCGTGGTCATCGACGACCAGCGCCATCTGGGTCCGGCGGCGCTGCATCTCGCGCAGCAGGTCGAGCGCGCGGGTCGACTCCGGCACCTGGTGCGGCGGGCGCAGGATGTCCTCGAGCACGACCAGGCCCTGCTCCCAGGCCAGCGCGAGCACGTCGCGCGCGACCACGTAGCCGACGATGTTGTCGATCGTGCCGTCGTAGACCGGCATCCGGCTGTGGCCCTGCTCGAGGATCACGCGCTGGACCTCGTCGGGCGGGGCGCCGCGCCGCAGCGCCACGACGCGGGTCCGCGGCACCATGACCTCGGCCACGGTGACCTCGCCAAAGCCCAGCGCGCGCGACGCGATCTCGCTGGCGCGCGGATCGACCGAGCCGGTCTTGGCGGCCTCCTCGACCAGCTGCTGGAGCTCGTCGCGCGACAGCCGCGCCTCGGTGAACGTGGTCCGATCGCCGAACAGCCGCAGGAACGCGTTCGACACGCCGGTCAAGAACCACACCAGCGGCCGCATCAGCTGCGACAGCGCCACCAGCGGCCGCGCGACCACGAACGAGTAGCGATCCGAGTAGCGCAGCCCCAGCGACTTGGGCACCAGCTCGCCGATCACCAGCTCGAGGAACGTGACCAGCACGATCACCGCGGCGAGCGACGTACCGCGGCCCAGGCCGATGCCGTGGAACATCGGCTCGAGGTCCTGCTCGAGCCGCGCGCCGCCGATCGCCGCGGCCGTGGTGCCGATCGTCGTCATCGCGACCTGCACGGTCGCCAGGAACCGCTCGGGGGTGTCGCGCAGCGACTTGACCGCGAGCGCCCGGGGGTCGCGGCGCCGGATGAACTCGCGCAGCCGCGTGCTGCGGATCGACAGCACCGCGATCTCGGCCCCCGCGAACAGGCCGTTGGCCATCAATAGCCCGACCACGATCAAGAACGACGAGCCCATGCCCGGGCGGAGCATACCGGATATGCTCCGCTGAATGTCGACGCGGGACCGACCGCCGCGGCCGCAGCTGTCGCGCTACATCACGCCCGACGGCGCGAAGAAGTTGCGCGCCGAGCTCACCGCGCTGTGGACCGTCGAGCGCCCACGGGTCACCCAGGAGGTCGCCGACGCCGCGGCCCAGGGCGACCGCAGCGAGAACGCCGAGTACATCTACGGCAAGCGCCGGCTGCGCGAGATCGATCGCCGGGTCCGGTTCCTGTCCAAGCGGCTCGACGAGCTCACGGTCGTCACCGAGCCGCCGAGCGATCCGCACCGCGTGTTCTTCGGCGCCTACATCACGATCGAGGACGACGCCGGCGAGCAGCACACGTACCGGATCGTCGGCGGCGACGAGTCCGACGTCGACAAGGGCTGGATCAGCATCGACTCGCCGGTCGCGCGGGCTTGCCTGGGCAAGCGCGAAGATGACACCGTGACGGTGCGCGCCCCGCGGGGCGAGATCGAGTACACCATCCTCGCCGTTCGCTACGACGCATGACCGCCGCACCCGCTGTCCCCCAGCCGATCCACGATCCGCCGTCGACCGCGATCGTCGTCCAGCTCCCGGCCCAGCTGACGCCCTACGCCCGCACCCTGCAGCGCTGGCGCGCCGGCTGCGAGGTCACCGTGCTGCGCGACGGCGGCGAGACCTACCCGGCGATGCTGGCCGCGCTCGCTGCCGCCGAGCGCTCGATCTGCTTCGAGACCTACATCCTCGCCGCCGACCTCACCGGCGACCGGTTCAAGGCGGTGTTGATCGAGCGCGCAAAGGCAGGCGTCGCGGTCCGCGTGATCTACGACGCGGTCGGCTCGTTCGGCCTGCCCGAGAGCTGGGTCGACGAGCTGCGCGCCGCCGGCTGCGAGGTCATCGACTTCAACCCGATCTCGCTGTGGCGGCGCAAGTTCCGGCTGTCGCACCGCGACCACCGCAAGATCATCGTCGTCGACAATCGCGTCGGGTTCACCGGCGGCCTCAACATCGCCAACGACTACGCCTCGGTCGAGGACGGCGGCGTCGGCTGGCACGACATCCACTGCCGCGTCACCGGCCCGATCGTCATCGACCTCGCCCGGATGTTCCGGCGCAACTGGCTGCGCTGCGGCGGCACGACCTACGCGCCCCCGGCCGCGCCCGACGGACCGCCGCCCCCGGCGCTGGCACCGCCCGGCCGCGGCCGCGCGTCATCACGGCCCTCGTCGTCTTCGGGCCAAGCTTCGGGCCAAGCTTCGGGTGGCGTGTTCATCCGCCTGCTCGACAACACCCAGCGCCGCCAGCGCACCACGGTCCGTCGCGCCTACCTTCACGTCGTCAAGGCCGCGCGCCGGACCGTCCTGATCCAGAACGCGTACTTCCTGCCCGACCGCGGCCTGCGCCGCGCCCTGTCCAGGGCCGCCGCGCGCGGCGTCGACGTCTGCATCATGGTCCCCGGCCACTCCGACGTCCGGCTCGCCGAGTGGGCGGCGCTCTACGTCCTGCGCCGGCTCGCCCGCCGCGGTGTCCGGATCTACTTCTGGCGCGGCGTCATGATGCACGCCAAGACCGCGACCGTCGACACGGTGTGGTCGACGATCGGCAGCTACAACTTCGACGCCCAGAGCCGGTTCAACAACCTCGAGGTCACGATCGAGATCCTCGACGCCGTCACCGGCCAGACCCTCGCCGCGAACTTCGAGCGCGACATCGCCAACGCCGACGCGTACGACGAGGCCGCCTGGCAGCGCCTGCCGTGGTGGCGCAAGGCCCTCGCCTGGCTCGCCTACCGCGTCCGCCGGTTCCTGTGAGCCGCGGGTGCCGGCCCGCCGCGCCGGCGCTGCCGCTCACCGCTCGCCTACGAGCACGGTGGTAGCAACAAGCGACCGCCGACCCGACCCCGACCCCGCTCACCAACTACGCCCCGCACCGACGTCGATCTCGCCGCCGCGCGGGTAGTGGGTCTTGGACATCCCGCCCTTCCACCGCGGCGACGCCAGGTCGCTCGCCAGACCGGCGCGGACGAGGCCCGGCGCGCCGGGCGACCGGGTCTCGATCAGCTGCGCCTCGATCGCGGCGGCGTCGGTCGAGGTCCAGATCTCGGGCAGCAGCGGGCCATCGTGCCCCGAGCCGGTGCCGGATCCCCGGCCTGTCGATCCGGGTTAGGCTGGTGCGTGATCACTTCCGGCGTCGCGTACCATCCGCTCGAGACCTTGGACGAGCGCGCTCGAACCCTCGCGGAGCTATCGGAGATCCTGACCGAGATCGGATCGGATCACGCGGTGATCGGCGGCATCGCGGTTGGCTATCACGGCCGGCTGCGCGCGACGGTCGATGTCGACATGCTGGTGCCGCGCAGCAAGCTCGGCTCGCTCGCGCGTGCCCTGCGAGCGCGGGGCTACGTCATCACGCAGACCGCGGACATGGTGCGCGTGTATCCGCCGGGAGCAGACCCCGAGCACGCCGATTCGATCGCCGACCTCGTCGCGCGCGAGGCCAACCCCGTGCTCGAGGCCGCCGCGCGCGTCGCCGAGCCAGCCACCGTGCTCGGGCATCCGGTGCGCATCGTTCCCCGTGGCGCGCTGGTCGCCTTGAGGTTTCACGCCGCGATCTCGACCCGGCGAGACATCGGCGATCGCTACCAGGACGTCGCCGACATCGGCCGGATCATCGCCAGACGCTTCGAGCCCGCCGACGAGCAGATGGCGCTCCAGATCGCGGCCCATGCGTACCCCGAGGCCGAGAAGGATCTCGCCGTGCTGATCGACGATCTGCGCCACGGCAGACCCGTGAAGATCTGAGCGGTTCCGACCTGCTCCACGGTGGAGCAGCCGCCGCGCCGAGATGGAGCGTGCGCGGCGGCTGCAGCCCCGTAAGCCCCTGAAACCGCCTGTGGCACCGAAGCTGCTCCTGGTACGGGCTGGGAGGTTTCATGTCGCATGATCCAGCGCTCTCGGTCCGGTTCCTCGGTGTCCGCGGTTCGATCCCGGTGCCGGGGCCGCACACCACCGCGGGCGGCAACACCGCGTGCGTCGAGGTCACCGCCGGTGACACGCGGATCATCCTCGATGCCGGCTCGGGGCTGCGCGCGCTCGGCAACGAGCGCATGGCGCACGGCCCGCGCCACTCGACGATCCTGCTGTCCCACCTGCACTGGGATCACGTGTGCGGACTGCCGTTCTTCACGCCGATCTACGTGCCGGGTCACCGGGTCGAGATCGCGAGCGGCCCCAACGGCGTGATGCCGACCCACGACGCGATCCGGTCGCTGTTCAAGGCGCCGTTCTTCCCGGTCGACTTCGCCGACGTGGCGAACCAGGTCTCGGTGCGCGAGCTGCCGGCCGCCGATCGCTTCACGATCGGCGACATCACGATCACGCTCGCCCGGCTCAACCACCCCGATCCGGTGTACGGCTTCCGGCTCGAGCACGGCGGCCATGCGATCGTGTACGCGACCGACACCGAGCACTTCGCGTGCGTCGATCCGACGCTCAAGCGGCTCGCCGCCGGCGCCGACATCCTGATCTACGACGCGCAGTACACGCCCGAGGAGTACCCCGGCAAGGTCGGCTGGGGCCACTCGACGTGGCAGGCCGGCGCCGAGCTGGCGCGCGCCGCGGGTGTGCCGCAGCTGGTGCTGTTCCACCACGACCCGGGCCGGACCGATACCCAGCTCGCGGCGATCGAGGCCCAGGCCCAGACCGAGTTACCCGGTACGGTCGCCGCGCGCGAGGGTATGGTGCTGCGCGCCTGCGACGCCGAGCGCGCCGCGGCCGCGTGACCGGCAGCCGCGGCCCCGGCGAGCCGCCGGCGAGGCCATCGAAGCGTCCGTCCGCCCCGCGCGTTGAACCTCCGGACCGATCCCGTGACGCCTGGCGAATCAACCACCCGTGAATCTGCGATGCTGTGGAGCGCGATGAGCGAGCACGAGCAGCGCTTCGAGCTGCTGGCGGATCTGGGCGCGATGATCGCCGGCGAGGTCGAGCTCGACGACCTGCTCGCGACGTTCGCGGCCCGGGTCGCGCGCGCGCTCGGCGCCGACCGCGCCACGCTGTGGCTGATCGACAACGCCACCGGCGAGATCCGCTCCCGGGTCGCGACCCTGCCCGAGCTGCCGGAGCTCCGGGTGCCGCCCGGCCACGGCGTGGTCGGCCACGTCGCGCGCACCGGCGAGCTGATGAACAACCGCGACGTCGGCGCCGACCCGCGGTGGGCCGAGGCGATCGCGCAGCGCATCGGCTACCCGGTGACCTCGATGCTCACCGCGCCGATCGTGCGCCGCGGCCAGATCCGCGGCGTGCTGCAGGTGCTCAACAAGCGCGACGGCGCGTTCACCACCCGCGACGAGGAGTTCATCCGCGTGCTCGCCGAGCAGATCGGCCGCGCGCTCGACTACACCACGCTGCGCGGCGACGACGCGTCGCGCGGCCTGACCCTGCGCGGCCGGTTCAACCACGTGATCGGCCGGTCACCGGCGATGGCGCAGGTCTACGAGATGATCGTGCGCGCCGCGCAGACCGACGCCACGGTGCTGCTCCGCGGCGAGACCGGCACCGGCAAGGGCCTGCTCGCCCGCGCGATCCACGTCAACAGCGCGCGCCGTCCCCGTGTCCTGGAGGGGTCCGCCATCTCGCGAGGCGAGGCGGGGGATCCGCCGTTCGTCCACGTCGACTGCACGACGCTGCCGGCGGCGCTGGTCGAGAGCGAGCTGTTCGGCCACGAGCGCGGCGCCTACACCGGGGCCGACAGCCGCGTGCTCGGCAAGGTGGAGGCCGCCGACAAGGGCACGCTGTTCCTTGACGAGATCGGCGAGCTGCCGCTGCCGCTGCAGGGCAAGCTGCTGCGCTTCGTCCAGGAGCGCCAGTTCGAGCGCGTCGGCGGCCGCGAGACCCTGACCGCCGACGCCCGGATCGTCGCGGCGACCAACCGCGACCTCGCCGCGATGGCGGCCGCCGGCCAGTTCCGCAGCGACCTGTACTTCCGGCTGCGCGTGATCGAGATCGAGATCCCACCGCTCCGGGCGCGCGGCGCCGATGACATCACCGACCTCGCCGCGCACTTCGTCGACCAGTTCGCGCGGCGCTACCGCAAGGCGCCGCTCCGGCTCGCCGACGCCGCCCGGCCCGCGCTCGCTGCCTACGCCTGGCCCGGCAACGTGCGCGAGCTCGAGAACACGATCGAACGCGCGGTCGTCTTGTGCGAGGGCCAGGCGATCACGGTCAAGGACCTCGGCCTCGAGCCGCGGCGGCTGTCGGGCGTGATCGACTCGAGCTCGACCGCGCTGCCGGTCGCGCCGGCCGCCCGCGCCACGGCCACAGGTGCCGGCGACGCCGACGACATCCGGCTGCCCGGCAACCTCGCGCTCGACGAGGCCGAGCGGCGCTACGCGCGCGCGATCCTCGAGCGCTGCGAGGGCAACCAGTCCGCCGCGGCGCGCCAGCTCGGGATCAGCCGCAACAAGCTCGCCCGCCTGCTCAAGGCCTGATCTGCGCGCCGGGCGACGCCGGTGAGCCCGGTGCGCCCGGCGAAGCGTCGAGGGCACCGGCGTCCGGCCGACACCCCGGGGCCGACGCGGCGCGCGGCGGCACGGCAAGTCCGGCGAGCCGCTGCGCTGCCGCGAGGCCGGCGTCGAGGATCTCGTCGCAGCCGGCGCGAACGCCGTCGATCGTCGGGTGGACGATCTGATCGGGCGTGAGGCCTCGGCCGTACAGCGTCGAGCCGTCGGGTTCGACCAGGCGGATCGCGGTGAACCGGATCTGGTAGCCGCCGGGGGCGTCGAACGTGGCGATCAGGCCGCTGGTGCCGGCCGTGGGCTCGCCGATCAGCGTGGCGAGGTGGTTGTCGCGGAGCAGCGCGAGGATGGTCTCGACGACGCTGGTCGACTGGCCATCGACCAGCGCGATCACCGGCGCGGCGAGCCGGGGCGAGCTCGGATACACGGAGCGGTGGACCGGCGCGTACGCTGGACGTCCCAGGCTGGGAAGCTGGGGGAGCTGCCAGGTCAGCTCCTCGACCGGGTGATCGGTCAGGTGCGAGACCGCAGCGAGGCCGGTGGTCGAGTAGCCGCGAAAGTCGAAGATCAGCGCGCGCGCCCCGGTGAGCTCGGGGAGCCTCGCCACCCAGGTCACGGCGTCCAGGTGGTTGAAGTCGACGTAGATCACGCCGGGCGCCAGCTCGGTGCCCGGCCAGGGCCGCGCCGGCCGCGCCACCTGGCCGTAGTGGCCCTCGGACACCAGCGGCATCGCTCGCTCGAGGTACGCGCCGCCGGGAGTGCGCAGCCGCACCTGCCGCACCGCCATCACCGGCCCGACGCCGAGCCGAACCGCGGTGAGGTACGCGTGCATGCCCTCGGTCGCCGCGGAGACCTGCGCCGCGGCGCGCTCGTAGGCGACGCGTGCGGGGACGCCGTCGATCGCCACGAGCTCGCTGCCGAGCGGGATGTCCGAGACATACTCGGTGGCACGACTGGTCACGAGGATCTGGTCGCCAAACCGGCGCAGCCGGATCGGCAGCACGCCGCCGCGCGCGGTCCGGGTGTTCGACGGTGGGGCGTGGCCGCCGGGCGGGGCGGCGAGGACGTGGCGAGGCGCGTCCGGGACCTTGAGCAGCAGGGCATGGCCGTCGTGCAGCGCCGCCAGCAGGTGCCGAAGCGCGATCCAGGTCTCGGCTGGCTCGTTGCTGGCCGCCACCTCTTCGAGCGCCGGCGCGAGCTCGGCGAGCCAGTCGATGTGCTGGTCCTGGAGGTACGGGTGGAAGATCGAGAGCGTCCCCCAGGTCGCAGCCACGGTCGCGAGCCGCTGCGACAGCGGGCCCGCGGCGACCGGGGCGCGCTGTCGAGCCGGCACCGCCGGCAAGGTTCGCGCAGCGCTGGCCCACACGGCGATCGGCAGCTGGATCCGGATCGCGCTGCCGATGTCCTCGACCAGCAGGTCGCGCTCGGCGACGAACGCCCGGTCGAGCGGGTTGCGCGCCAGGGTCGCGCAGCCTCCGGCCGCGCACCGGCCGACGCGCCAGGTGTACAGATCCGTCGGCCCGTCGGTGTGCCACGCGCTCGCCGCCGGATCGATCCGGTGCCTCACACCGTCGGCGCACGTGAACGACAGCGCCTCGAGCGTGGCGCCGCCGCGACCGTCGACCTGCAAGCCGAGCTCGATCGCCTGGGTCTCCGGCGAGACCTGGATCGGCAGCACGACCCCGCCGTTCCGGGTGAGCGGCCACAGCACGGTCGAGACCTGCTGGCCCGCGAGCGACGCTCGCACCACCAGGTCGACCGTGCCGGTGGCGTCGGGCCGGCGAACGACCGCGTCGACGCGAGCGCTCCGGCACCGGCCCGGAGCGGCGAGCGGCACGGAGATCAGCTCCGAGACCGTGACCGCCTGCTCGTCGTCGCGGCCCTCGCGAAACGCCGCGTAGCGGGTCGTGCCCGCCGCGCCGTAGCGCCGCCAGCGCGCCAGGTGCGTCGCCCCGGCCGGCCGATCCATGACGACCGCCTGATCGCCAAGCGGACCGTCCAGGGTCGAGAACGTCGCGGTCGGCGCGATCGCGGCGAACAGCGCGCGCAGCTCGGCGAGCAGCGCCGCCTGATCGGGCGCCCCGCGCACCCGCTCGATCGCCGCGGGCAAGAAGACGTCCCAGTCGAGCGCCGCCGCTTGATCCGACGGGTGGAGATAGCGCACCAGGGCGACCGCGCGCGCCAGGGTCGCGACGCTGGCGAGCTCCCGGGGCGACCGCGCCCCGCTGCTCGCCGCCGGGCTCGGTGCGGCCGGTGCGGCCTTACCGATCGCGACCGCGACCGCACCGCACACCAGGCACACCACCGCGATCCAGGCCCAGCCCCGGTTCCTCATCGCTGCCAGTCTACGGCGGCCGGCCGTGCGGACTCCATGGTGGGCGCGACGAGATGATCGGACATCGCCGGCTGACGCGCGATGCTGCGGATCGGGAGATCCGGCCCCTGGCCGGGGCGCCGGGTGCGGCGATTTGCGCCGGATCGGATCGCCGGGCTAGGTTGTCGCATGCGCTTCGTTCTCGCCCTGGCGATCGCGACCGGGATCGCGGCACCGGCTCGCGCCGACACCGACGACACCGGCCTCCGTGGCACCGACAAAGGCACGTTCGGCGTCGGCATCATCCTCGGCGAGCCGACCGGGATCACCGCCAAGCTCTACCTCAAGGACGATCAGGCGGTGCAGGCCGCGGTCGGATCGGCGTTCATCGGCGGTGGGCTGCAGATCCACGCCGACTACGTGTTCCACCCGTGGATCCTGCAGACCCGCGAGAGCTTCGTCTTGCCGGTGTACGTCGGCCCCGGCGTGCGGTTGATCGACTACACCGGCGGGCGCGACACCAGCGCGTTCGCGCTCGGCGCGCGCGGGGTCGCGGGCCTGTTGTTCGACTTCAAGACCGTGCCGCTCGACGCGTTCATCGAGGTCGCCGGCGTGCTCGAGTACGAGTTCAGGGACGGCGCGGGCTTCGGGATCACGCTCAACGCCGGCGCCGGCGTGCGCTACTACTTCTGAACGCCGGATCGCGCGATTTCCGTGCCCGGCGAGACGACTCGCTTGCTGAATTTCGCCGTCGTGCGCTAGAACGGCACCGTGCCCAAGAAGGGGAAAGCGGAGGCACGTCCGTCGAAAGACGGCCGTGTGTCGCCTCGGGCGCCGTCCCGGGCCTTGGCGCAGGCCTCGTCGCGAGCCTCGTCGCAGGCGCCGTCGCGGGTCCCCGGCCGCCCCGCGCCCCGCGTGGACGACGCGGCCAGCCGCGGCGATCGCAGCAAGCGCCTGCTCGACCTGGTGATGATCCTGTTGCGCGCGCGCATGCCGGTGACGTATCGCGACATCCGCGAGCAGTTCCCCGCCTACCAGACGCTGAACTCCGAGGCCGGGCTGCGCGCGTTCGAACGCGACAAGGCCGACCTGCTCGATCTCGGCGTGCCGATCCGGTACATCACTCCCGACGAGGACGACTCGCTCGAAGATGGCGGGTACGTGATCGATCTCAAGCGCTTCAAGATGCCGGAGGTCCGGCTCACTCCCGACGAGATCTCGGCGCTGGTGCTCGCCGCGTCGGTCGCGCACGCGATGCCGGGCGGCGCCTACCCCAAGATCGTCGACCTCGCGCTCAAGAAGCTCGCGTTCGATCTGCCCGAGCTGCCCGACACGCCCACCGAGTTCCCGCGCCCGTCGTCGCCGGTGCTGGTCCATTTTCCGGAGCGCCGGGTCGGCGTGCGCGCCGAGCTCGGCGAGATCTACGCGACGATCGAGGCCGCGACCCGGCACCGCAAGCGCGTGACCCTGACCTACCAGACGGCGGCGACCGGGATGAAGTCCCGGCGCGACATCGATCCGTACGCGCTGATCTACCGCGAGAGCGCCTGGCTGGTCGTCGGCTGGTGCCACCTGCGCCAGGAGGTCCGGACCTTCCGTGTCGATCGGATCCACGACGCGGTGATGGCGCCGCGGCCCAAGTCGCCGGACTTCGAGCGCCCGGCCGACTTCGACGTCAAGGCCTTCGCCCAGCGCTCGCCGTGGACCTTCACCACCGATCCGCCCGAGGAGATCCAGCTCGCGCTCGCTCCCGAGGCCGCCGAGGTCGGCAACGAGGATCTCGGGCTGACCGCGGTCAAGCGCGCCGAGGGCGACCGGACGCTGGTGACGTTCGACTGCTCGAACCTCGAGTTCGCGGCGACCCGGATCCTCGCAGCGAAGGGCGCGATCCGCCTGCTGCGCGGCGACCGGCTGCGCGCGCGGATCCACGATGAGCTCGATGCGATCGAGACGCACTACGCGCCGGAGCTGGAGGCCGTGGCAGGCGATGCGCCGAACGTAAGCGACGCAGCCGGCACAAGCGACGCAGCCGGTGCCGGCGGCGTGCCGAGCCTGCCCGCCACGCCCGACCGCGCCGGCGCCGCTGGCCCCGAGGTCGGCGATGCGTGACGTGTCGCAGAAGCTGCGGCGGCTGCTCTACATCGTGCCGTACGTCGCCAAGCACCCCGAGGGCGTCCCGGTCGATCAGCTCGCCCGGATGCTGCACGCCGAGCGCGACGAGCTGCTCGCCGATCTCGATCTGCTGTCGCAGGTCGGGCCGCCCGACGGCGACCCCGGCGAGTACCTCCTGGTCTCGGTCGACGAGGGCCGCGTGTTCGTCGACCTGGCGCACCGCTTGACCCGGCCGCTGCGGCTGACCCCGGCCGAGGGCGCCGCGCTGCTGCTCGGGCTGCGCTCGCTGCGCGAGAGCGGCATCGCGCCGTTCGACGCGGCGATGCAGTCGTCGGAGGGCAAGCTCCTCGCCGCGCTCGGCCGCGATGCCGGCGAGGCCGAGAGCCTGGCGACCAGCACGATCGTCGCCGAGCCCGACGCCGCGGTCGCCGGACACCTGCGCGAGCTGGTCACCGCGGCGCGCAAGTACCGGCGGGTCGAGATCGACTACGCCGCGGCGTCGCGGGCCCACGCCGAGCGCCGGCCGATCGATCCGTACGGCATCGTGCACCACGCCGGCGAGTGGTACGTGGTCGGGTTCTGCCACAAGCGCGGCGACGTGCGGACCTTCCGGATCGACCGGATCGCGGCGCTGCACAAGACCGGCGAGGGCTTCGTGCGCCCGGCCGGCTTCGATCTCGAGGCCTACCGCCGCGACCGGCTGTACGTGCCGTCGGCCGACTCGGTCACGGTGCGGGTCCAGCTCGATCCGCTCGCGGTGACGCGGATCGGCAGCAACTGGCCGGTCGGCGAGATCACGATGCAGGACGACGGCTCGGCCGAGCTCCTGGTCGACTGCGACGGCTTCGAGTGGGTCGCCGGCTGGGTGCTCGGCCTGGGCCGCCACGCGTGGATCGTGGGGCCCGCCGCCGCCCGCGGTGCGATGCGCGAGCGGATCGCCCGGCTGCGCGCCGAGCTCGGCTGACCGGCCCGCGCGTCACTTGGGCGTGAACGCGCCGGCGAGCCGCAGCGTGAACTGGCTCGACTTGTCGTTGTCGGCCGCCTTGAACTGGGTCTCGAACGAGGCCTTGTGGGTCGGATACAGCGCGCCGTCGGCGATCGTGGTCTCGCTCGTGCCCGTGCCGCTGATCGACGAGATCTTGGCGTTCTCGACCTCCTGATCCTTGCCGCTGATCTTGGTCGTGCCCTTGATCGTCCAGGTCGAGCCCTGGTGGGCGACGAGCTCGTAGTCCGTGACCTGCGTGACGTCGAGCTTGTCGGCGAGCTTGGCCGTGGTGGTGGCCTGCCACTTCGCACCGACGCCGACCGCCTGGGTCGGCAGCACCGGGAACGTCGGGAACGTGAACCGGATCAGCTCGAGTGCATCGGCGCCGTGCTCGGGCGGATGCTCGATCCGCAGCGTGACATCGCCGGCGCCGTTCGCACCGCGCTTGCCGCCGATCGTCAGGCCCGCGAGCGAGCCGAGCACGGACTTGAACTGCTCGATCGGCACCGACGAGTTGGCGACCGCGCGCGCGTCGGTGCTGGTGACCGTCAGCGTGTACTCGGCGCCGCCGTCCTTGTCGACCGCCTTGGTCTCGGCCTCGCCGCTCAGCACGATCGTCGGCACCACCGACTCGTCGGTGTCCTGCTTGCCGGCGAAGTCCATCGCGACCTCGACCGCCTGCTTGGCGCCGGGCTTGGCGGTGTAGCGCAGCGGCTGCTTCTTGCCCTTGCCGTCCGAGACGATCTTCACGGCGGTCTGGACCGCCGGGATCTTGATCTCGATCGGGCCGGTGGCCCTGGGTGGCGCGGGCTCGGCCTGGGGCGCGGCCGGCTTGGGCTCGGCCTGCGCGGCCGCCGGAGGCTTGGCGGGCGGCGTGGCATCGCCGGGCAGCGGCGCGGTCGGCGGTGGTTTGGACGAGCCACCGCACGCGGCGGCGACAACCAGGAGCAAGAGCAAACGCATGAGGGACGCTACCATCCCGGATCGGGACGGTCGAGGTGTGCCGCCGGCGCTCGGCGGGGCAGCAACGCTCGCCGCTGCGGCGATGCCCGATAACCCGGCGCGCTCCTGATGGCATATCGACTGCAGCTCGCTGCGACAATGGCGCGAAAACTGCCGGTCGGGGTCGAGGTCGTCGCCGAGCAACGCGCTCATGCGCGGGTATGGGGCCCCGGCCACGCCAAGGTCACGCTGGTGGTCGAGTCCGGCACCAGCGGCGGGCCGCGCGACATCGTGCTCGAGCCCGAGCCGGGCGGGTATCACGCGGGCCTGATCGCCGGGCTCGGCCCCGGCGGCCGGTACCGCTTCCGGCTCGACGACGATCCGGCGCTGTACGCCGATCCGGCGTCGCGGTTCCAGCCCGACGGCCCGCTTGGGCCGTCGCAGGTCGTCGATCCGGAGCGCTTCGCGTGGACCGACCGCACGTGGGGCGGCATCGCCACCGAGCACCACGTGCTCTACGAGCTGCACGTCGGCACGTTCACCCCCGAGGGCACGTGGAGCGCGGCGGCCGCGTGGCTGGGCTACCTCGCCGAGGTCGGCGTCACCACGCTCGAGGTCATGCCGGTCAACGACTTCATGGGCCGACACAACTGGGGCTACGACGGCGTCAACCTGTTCGCGCCGTGCCGGCACTACGGCACGCCGGACGACATGCGGCGGTTCGTCGATCGCGCCCACGCCGCCGGCCTCGCCGTGATCCTCGACGTGGTCTACAACCACTTCGGGCCCGACGGCAACCAGCTCTACGCGTGGTCGCCGCTGTTCAAGTCCGACCGGAGCGGCGAGTGGGGCGACACCTGGAACTTCGACGGCGCGGGGTCCGGGCCGGTGCGCGAGTACGCGATCGCCAACGCCGGCTACTGGATCGACGAGTTCCACCTCGACGGCCTGCGGCTCGACGCGACCCAGGCGATCGTCGATGACTCCGATGACCACATCATCTGCGCGCTCGCGCGGCGCGCCCGGCAGGCCGCCCGCGGCCGCAAGATCTTCATGGTCGGCGAGAGCGAGCCGCAGGACGCCCGGCTGCTCACCCCGCCGGCCGCGCTCGACGCGCTGTGGAACGATGACTTCCACCACACCGCGCGGGTCGCCCTGACCGGGGTGATCGAGGGCTACTTCCACGACTACCGCGGCACGCCCCAGGAGCTGGTATCCGCGGTCAAGCGCGGCTTCCTCTACCAGGGCCAGCTCTACCCGTGGCAGCACAACCCGCGCGGCCGGTCGACCCGCAACGTGGCGCGCCACCACTTCGTGCACTTCCTCGAGAACCACGATCAGGTCGCCAACGCCGGGTTCGGCGAGCGCCTGAGCACGCTTTCGGATCCCGCGTCGCTGCGCGCGATGACGGCCGTGCTGCTGCTCGGCCCCGAGCTGCCGCTGCTGTTCCAGGGCCAGGAGTACGGGGCGACCACGCCGTGGCGGTTCTTCGTCGATCACAACCCCGCGCTGAGCGAGGCGGTCCGCGAGGGCCGCGCGAAGTTCGTCGCGCAGTTCCCCCGGCTCGCGACGCCCGAGGCCCAGGCCCGGCTCGCCGAGCTCGCCGACCCGTCGGCCGAGGCGACGTTTGACGGCTGCGTGCTCGATCCGCGGCAGCGCCGGCTCGATCACCCGCTGGTCGCGCTCCACCACGACCTGCTGCGGCTGCGGCGCGACGACCCGGCGTTCACCGATCCGCGCGGCGCCGCGCTCGACGGCGCGGTGCTGTCGCCGCACGCGTTCGTCCTGCGCTACTTGCAGGACGATCCGCTGCGCGATCGGCTCGTGCTGGTCAACCTCGGCCCGACGTTCGCCATCCCGGCGGTGCCCGAGCCGCTGCTGGCCCCGCCCGACGGCGCCGGCTGGCGGCTGATCTGGTCGAGCGAGGACCCGCGCTACGGCGGCCACGGCACGCCGCCGCCGTTCGATCGCGTCCGCCTCGCGATCCCGGCGCGCGCCGCGCTCGTGCTCGCCCCCGAGCCCGGCGTCTCGCTGCGCCGCGAGGGGTCTGCCGGCGAGCAGCGCGCCGCCGTCGAGCCCTGAGCCAACCCGCGATGACCACCCCCACCGACTACTCGATCGAGGTGTCCCAGGCATCGCCGGACGACGCGCTGTTCCGGCGCGAGTGGCTGGTGTGCAACGGCCTGGGCGGCTACGCCTCCGGCACGATCGGCGGCGCGCCGACCCGGCGCTACCACGGCTACCTGATCGCGGCGCTGCCCAACCCGGCGGGCCGCGTGATGATGTTCAACTCGCTGGTCGAGCACGTCCGGTTCGGCGACGGCTCGCGCGCCGATCTCGGCTGGGTCGGCCCGGCGTTCGCGGCCGGGCGGCGCACGCCGCGCCACGAGGGCCAGATCCCGCTGGTCGAGTTCCGCCTCGAGCTCGGCCTGCCGGTCTGGCGCTACGCCGGGCGCGGCGTGACGATCGAGCGCCGCGTCGTGCTGTCGTACAGCCAGAACACGACGCTGCTGGTCTACCGGCTGCTCGACGGCGGGCCGGTCCGGCTCGAGCTCCGCCCGGCGCTGCAGTTCCGCGGCCACGACGAGCCGGTGTCGACCGCCGTGCCCGATGCCTACCCGCTGCACGCGTTCGGCCCGCGGATCGAGCTGACCGCGCCGGCCCCGCTGCCACCGCTGCGCCTCCACCTCGCCGGCCAGCGCTCGTCGTTCGTGATCGAGCCGATGACGGTGCCCGACGTCGCCTACGTCACCGAGGAGAGCCGGGGCTACGCGTCGCGCGGCCGGCTGTACAGCCCGGGCCGGTTCCGCGCCGAGCTGACCCCCGACTGCGATGTCACGGTCGTCGCCTCGACCGAGTCCTGGGAGACGATCCTCGCGATCAGCGCGCGCGAGGCGCTCGCCGCCGAGACCGAGCGCCGCTACCGCCTGCTCGACGCCGCGCCGCCGGCCGCCCGCCGCGGCCCCGCCGCCGAGCTCGTGCTCGCCGCCGACCAGTTCGTGATCCGCCCGGCCGGCCGCCACGAGGACCACGTCCGGGCGCGGATCGCCGGCGACGAGGCCTGGACGGTGATCGCCGGCTACCACTGGTTCACCGACTGGGGCCGCGACACGATGATCTCGCTCGAGGGCCTGGCGCTGTCGACCGGCCGGATCGCCGAGGCCGGATCGATCCTGCGGATGTTCGCCCACCATCTGCAGGGCGGCCTGGTCCCCAACATGTTCCCCGAGGGCGCCAACGAGGGCCTGTACCACACCGCCGATGCCACGCTGTGGTTCTTCCACGCGATCGATCGCTACCTCCGCGCCAGCGGCGATCGCCGCACGCTCGCGCAGCTGCTGCCGGCGCTGGTCGACGTCATCGACCATCACCTGCGCGGCACGCGGTTCGGCATCCGGGTCGATCCGTCCGACGGCCTCCTGCACCAGGGCGCCGAGGGTTACCAGCTGACCTGGATGGACGCCAAGGCCGGCGACTGGGTGGTCACGCCTCGCCGCGGCAAGGCGGTCGAGATCAACGCGCTCTGGTACAACGCGCTCCGGCTGCTGGCGGTTTGGCTACGCGAAGCACAGGACCCGGAAGCCGACGAGTTCGCAGCCCATGCGGACAAGTCGCGCGATTCCTTCAATCGCCGCTTCTGGCACGCGGCGGGCGCCTATCTCTACGACGTTGTAGATGGCGAGGACGGTGACGACGCCGCGTTCCGACCGAACCAGATCTTCGCGATTGCGCTCGAGCACCCGATCCTCGACCGAGAATATTGGGAGGCGGTCGTTAGCGCAGTGCACGCAAAGCTGGTGACGCCGGTCGGGCTGCGCTCTCTGGCGCCGGGCGAGCCCGATTACAAGCCGCGCTATTTCGGCGATGTGCGTGCCCGCGATGCCGCCTATCACCAGGGCACGGTATGGGCTTGGCTGATCGGCCCGTTCATCGATGCTTGGCTTAAGGTTCATCCCAATGATCGCGCGATGGCGCGGCATTTCCTCGACGGCTTCGAGCCGCAT
>DASWRS010000336.1:0-1941 GCA_036403075.1 Kofleriaceae bacterium | reverse complement strand
TGTTGAGCGGCGCGACGACCGAGTGGTTGCCGCCGTTGGGCGTGTCGTGGCAGGTGGTGCAGGTGCCGATCAGCTTGGCCGGCTTGCCGAACACGGCCTCGTCATTGATGCCCGAGACGCCCGAGATGGTGATCGGCCGGGGTGTTGAAGATCCCGCACAGTTGGCGCCGTCTGCGTCCGGTGGTCGGCCAGCGTGTCCGAACTCCGGACGCCGCCCTGGCAGCGACCCTGGCTCCGCCAGCTCGGCACATACCTTCGACTGTCAGAGGCCCTGTGTAGGGTGGCACCCTGTCATGTCGTCTCCGTCGTTCATGCACGAGGGCGTGATCGCCTTGGTCCGGGATAACCCGGCGTTCGCCGCCAGCTTGCTGCGCGAGCTGTTGCAGGTCGAGGTTCCGCCGTTCGACGAAGCGCGGCTCACCGAGGCGGCACTCACTCAGCTGGTGCCGGTCGAGTACCACGCAGACGCCGTCGTCCTGTTCGACATCATCTACGACAAGAACCAGCCCGTGTTTGGCACCATCTTCGAAGTCCAGCTCGAGCGCAAGGACCGAAAGCGGTACACGTGGCCGCTCTACGCGGTCGCCGCCCGCGCGCGCTATGAGTGCCCGTTCATCGTGATCGCGGTGACGCCGGATCCGGGGGTCGCGCGATGGGCCAGCCAGCCGATCGATCTGGGCGACGGGATGATGTTTCGGCCGCGCGTGATTGGGCCGGAGGGCATCCCTCAGGTGACCGATCTTGATCGCGCGGTGCGCGAGCCACAGCTTGCGGTGCTTTCGGTGGTGGCCCACGGCGGCGGCGAGGTCGAGACCGCGGTGTCGATCGCGCGCGCGGCGGTGGGGGCCGTCATGCAGCTCCCGGAGGAGCAGCGCCTGCTATACTCTGCGCTGAGCGAGAAGGCCCTGAGCGAAGCCGCGCGAAAGGCGTTGGACATGGAACCGCAGATCGTGAAGTTCTTCAGCGATGCGCAGCGTCGGTCCTATGACGAGGGCGAAGCCAAGGGGAAAGCCGAGGGCGAAGCCAAGGGGAAAGCCGAGGCGCTGCTGATGTTCTTGACGCGGCGCGGCCTGGAGCTCACCGAGGAGCAGCGGCAACAGATCGTTACCTGCACCGACGTTGCTGCCCTCGATCGCTGGCTGGATCGCGCGTTCTCCGTCACCTCGGCGAACGAGCTCCTCGGGTAACGCCCACCCGAGCCGTTGCGGGGCCAGAGGGAGGGCCGAGGGCGACGCAACCCGCGCCGTCTGGGCGAGGGAGGTTGGTACCGACAGCGCCGCGCCCCGAGCTGTTGCGGGCGAAGCTGCCGGGAGCGGCGGCGTGACCGGATCGGATGCGAGGTCTCGAGGGTCCCCGGTGCGCCGCGGCCCGAACGGTTGCCGGCGCAGCGGAGGGCGGTCGCCGGGATAGCCCGAGCATGCGCGCGACGCAGCCGCGGCGCGGCGGACGGCGAGCTTGCCTGGGCAACTGCCTGAGCGTGCGGGCGCAGACCAGACCGACCGCACGCGAAAACGGCCGGGTCGCCCCGGCCGTGACGTCGTCCCTGCTGTTGCGCGGAGGGTTACAGCACGCGAAGGAAGGCGATCAGGTCGGTGCGCTCCTGCTTGGACAGGTTCAGGTGGAAGCGGTCCTCGTAGAAGTCGACGACGGCGTCGAGGTCGGCGGCGAAGCCGTTGTGGAAGTACGGGGCGCGGGGGGCGAGGTTGCGGAGCATCGGGCCCTTGAACCGGCCGATGTGGCTCCACTTGCCATCGATCAGCGCGCGCCCCGGGTCGGTGACCTGGACGGTCTCGCCGGTGACCTTGTTGCGCAGGGTGTAGAGCGGCATGTCCTTGGTCCGGCGCGCGGCGTCGGCGAGGCCGATGTTGAGCGGCGCGACGACCGAGTGGTTGCCGCCGTTGGGCGTGTCGTGGCAGGTGGTGCAGGTGCCGATCAGCTTGG
>DASWRS010000335.1:0-5730 GCA_036403075.1 Kofleriaceae bacterium | reverse complement strand
TGTTGAGCGGCGCGACGACCGAGTGGTTGCCGCCGTTGGGCGTGTCGTGGCAGGTGGTGCAGGTGCCGATCAGCTTGGCCGGCTTGCCGAACACGGCCTCGTCATTGATGCCCGAGACGCCCGAGATGGTGATCGGCCGGGTGTTGAAGATCGCCTGGCCGCGGGCGACCGAGCGGCGTGCCTCGTCGAGGTTGTCGATGCCGTCGTCGCCGTGGTCGTCGCCGTGGCCGTCGTCGTGGCCGTGGTCGTCGTGGCCATGGCGGTCGTCGTCGCCGCGGCGGTTGCCCTTGATGTTGGTCCACTTGTCGAACAGGTTGAACACCACCGGGGTGAACGCGGCGCCGGTCTTGCTGTCACCGAAGTTGTCGTTGATGCCGATGTAGAACGGCTGCTTGAGGATCTCCTCGGGGCCGCCCTTGGCGCCGGCCTCGTGCAGGTTGCCGGCGTGGCGGTCGAAGATCTGCGCGCTGGCGAGCGCGAGCTCGAAGTCGACGATCGACTCGCGCTGCTTCTGGGTCAGCGGCTTGCCCTGGGCGTGGAGCATCGTCGCGTCGCTCGACTGGGTCGCGAGGTCCTGGGCGACGGTCTGACCGGGGACGATCTCGCGGCCATCCCACATGACCGTGCTGTCGAACTTGAGGTTGGCGGTCGGCAGCGGGCGGCGGAACAGCGACAGCTCGCGGGCGCTGGCGAAGTGGTACGGATCGTCGACCGCGACGAGCTCGAACTCGGCGTTGGCCGGGATCGGCAGGCCGATGCGGATCACCGCGCGGTTGAGCAGCATGCTGTAGGCGGTGCGGCGCTTGGCCAGGGTCGAGACGTCGGCGTTGGGCGAGTTCGAGCCGTCGACCGTGCGGAACACCGCCGAGAGGCCGAGGCCGTCGTCGAACTTGCCGCCGTCGGTCTGGTCGAAGACCTTGCGGAGCTGGGGCGGGGTGATCGTCCAGCCGACCGTGGGCACGTGGCAGCTGACGCAGCGCCGGCCGTTGGTGCCGAGGTCCTGGAAGAACTCGTTGTTGAGGTCGATCGAGCCGTGCGCGCTGAACGAGGTGAACACGCCCGTGGCGTCGGCCACCGGGACGTTGTTGGCCAGGCGGTTGCGGTCGTCGCAGTGCCGGGCGACCACCTCGTCGAGGTCGGCCGACGAGACCGCGTTCTCGGAGTCACCACCGTCGCCGACGTCCGCAACCTCGACTGCACAGCCCTCGAGGATCCCGAGAAGAGCGACCAGCTTCCCCAGATTGCGCGTGTCCATGCCGGGCCTTTGTGCACGCGCAAGGCCAGGTTTTGCAGTCGACAACTGGCTGAGATCACAAAACAACTACAGCGATGGTCCTGCACCCGCCAGGTTCCAGAGGTGCACCGCCGGAGGTCCAGGGGTGGGCCGCGGCGCTCGCGACGGCTTCGTGATCGCCCGCGATCGCTCGGGCCAGCTCGTCGCACGTCGCGGCACCTCGCCACACGTTCGCGCCCGGCCACCCCGAGCGGGTCACACGCCCGCGAGCGAGGCTGTGGTCATCACGCCGCGCTCCCGGTCTGCGGTTGTTCCGGCGAGACGGCTAGCTCCCGATCGGCGGCGAACGCGCGCGGTTCAGCGACGTCCTCCGGTGACACATCCCTGTACCAAGAGCGACCGGTCTCACCCCATCCGACATAGCCGGCAACGATCGATTTGCCTTCGAGTGGTGCAACCAACCAGAACGAGAACACCGACAAGAGGATCGCCGTCCCGATCAGCGCGTAGTCGACCCCCCAGAGCTCCGACCCGCGCCAGTACACGCCGAACGCAAACACGCCGATCATGCCGGTCACCCCGACGAGGTAGCGCCCGGCGTAACGCGCGATCCGGCGAAGCGGCGTGGTTGCGACGATCGGGCGATCGAACGAGCGCGACTGCAGCGGCGAGTCCGGGGGGATCCGCAGCCTGATCGCCTTGCCGTCGGCCTTCGCGCGAATGACGAACGATGCGTCCGCGGGCACCTCGGCGAACGTGACCCGGACGACGCCGTTCGCGATCTGCTCGGGTGCACATCGGCAATCCGGGCCGCCGTGCACGATGACCTGCTCGAGGGCTTCGGCCTCGACGTGGACGCGCAGCTCGCTCCGGTACCTCACCGAGTTGAAGTTCTTGATGAAGAAGGTCTGCCATCCGCCGGTGATGCGGAACGAATACTGACCGATGTCTGCACGGGTATATCGAAACACCAGGTTGACCAGCGCGACGCCGGCGGTCAGCACGAGCACGGCCAGCGGCACCGCCGCGCCGCCGAGAGCGTTATAGATGTCATGCAGGAGGGTCATGTTGCCTCGCGATCAAGCCGGGTGGCCCCGGGCGCCTCGCTGACGTCGAAGGCATCGAGGTACGGGTGATGGGCAGCCTCGAGCCGCGTACTCACCATCACCACCGTGCCGATCCGCAGATCGGGCATGACGATCGGGCTCGCGCCGATCCGCACCCATCGCGCGAACGCCCGCGCGTAGAACGACAGCGTGTAGCCGTGCTCGATCTTGTCGAGCACATCGCTGCACTTTCCGGGAGCGAGGAAGCCGTGCGGATCGAGCTTGTCTGTGTGCCCGGCGAACTCACCGACCCCATCGTTGCTCGAGATCAGGACGCAGCGTTCGCCGGCGAACAGGCTGTCGAACCAGATCGCCTGCGGGTCGGCGTCCGAGACCGCATCGATGCCCAGCCCCGGCAGCTCGACGTCGAAGATCTCCTGCGCGCGGTCGTTGGCGCCCAGGATCAGCCGCTTGTCATCGAGCCGCAGCACGCCGTGCGGCAAGCCGCGTGCGACCACGGCTTCGCGCCGCCGCAGCTGGCGGCGGTAGCTCAGCATCAACACGACCAGCCCGGCGAACAACAGCCCCGAGCTGCCGACCAGCGAGACGATGTCGCGGTAGTGCGACCGCCGCGTCCGGCCGACGGCGACCACCTGCTCGCCACCGCGCTCCGCGATCACGGTGATGCCGAAGTAGTCACCATCGCTGGACAGCCTCACCCCCTCGGCCCCCAGGACCGAGTTTCGCTTCTGGTTGTCCACCACGACGTCTCGCGCATGGCGCACCGCGATGTCACCGGGAACGCGAGACAGGATCGAGGGGCACGGCGCGTCCCACTGCGAGCACGCATGCACCTGATCTCCTCGGACGCTGACCAGCGACAGATCGAGCGCCGAGGCGGCCTGTTCGAGCTGCGCCATGACGAGCGGTCGCGGTAGCGCCAGATCCGCGCACAGCACGCCGAACGTCTGACGCTGCGTGCTGCCCGGCTGGGACACCGGATAGCACACGGTCTTGACCACGCCGGCGCCGCCGAGATCGAAGTACGGCGCGGTCCACGCGCGGAACACGTCCCCGCATTGCGGCTGAGGCCCCCAGGCCGGCGCAGTCTTCGACAGCGCGGAGTAGAAGTAGCTCGTGCCGCTGTAGAGCCGATCCGCCGCCATCACCTGGGGGTGCTGCCACTGCGGGATCGCGCGCGTGACGCCCTCGACCGAGATGAAGTACCAGCCGATCACGCGGTAGTTGCTCGGGGCAGCGCTCGGATCGAGGGCGAGGCGTTCGATCGCCAGCGAGCGAAGGATCGGATCCTTGTACAACGCGTAGACCTTGCAACCGAGCCCGGGCGTCGCCGGGCAATCGCCGTCGGGAACCGCCTGCACCTGCGCAGTCCTCGCGGCAGCCGCGACGATGCTCGGGATAACAAGGGTCGACGACGTCGCGTTGTCCTTCCATGAGTGTCCGACACCGTCGGTCGGTTCCTGGTCGGTCAGCTCCTCGAAGCGGTACGTGGGCGAGGCACCGGGTGACTCCCCTGCAAAGTACCCGCGCGTGAACGCCTGGTAGCTGGCGTCGAGCTTGTCGAGGAACGGTGCGGGTTTGCCATCCGCCTGGCACAGCCGGGAGTCTTGCTGTTGCTGCTGATGTGGCAGCAACAGCCCGGCCAGCACGGGATGGACCTCGCCGCGCAGCGGTTCCTGCTCCGCACCAATCGCGTCTTCGAGATATCGCTGGCTGATCCGCTGCGGGTACAGCGACAGGTGAAACAGGAACGCGGCCGCGCCAAAGCACAGCATCGCGGTGAAGAACGCGCCCTGGCCGTCGGAAGCCGCGGCCCGGAATCGCTGGAAGAGCGCTCGAGCCAGGTTCTCGAGCTTGGCCCGACTGCGCTCGTAGAGCTCGAGAACGAGCGTCTGTTTATCCTCGTGCACCGCCTGCCTCCCCTCTCCACCCCCACGTGACCGCGATTGCGTGACTGGCAATCGCGGCAGACACCACCAAGGTGCCTGGCCACCGAGAATGTGGGGCGGGAGGCGATATCCGTCAATCGTTTTTCTGGCCGGGCGTGCACTTGCTGCTCATCCGGCAGATGTTCATCCGTTCCGACCGTTAGTTAGAACAGCCTACCCCGTGGCGTCGGAATGAGTGTGTCATTCACACTCACAGCATGTCGTTGATGCCGGTCACACGCCGGCGAGCGACGGCTCGAGGCGCTCGTAGCCTTGTTCGGCCGCCCACAGGTCGAGCGAGAGCGAGCACAGGTCGTCGACCTCGGGGATCGCGCGGCCGTCGAGCGTCAGGTCGATCGACTTGACGTAGCGCTGGCAGGCGTCGCACGCCTCGATGCGGACGCCGGCGTGGCGCTCGGTCTGGAACACGGCGAGCTTGGTCGGCTCGGTCTGGCCGCAGCCGGCGCACGCGATCCGGCCCAGCAGGCGCTCGCTGCCGCACACGCCGCAGCCGAGGAAGCGCTGCGCGGCCTCGTCGCCGGAGCCCGCACGCCGCCAGCCGATCCAGGGCGGGCCGCCGCAGCGCTCGCACGCGCCGACCACCGCGACGGTTGCTGCGATCGCGGTCTCCGGCGGCGCCGGCGTGATGCCGCCGGCGGCGAGCACCTCGGCGTACGGCCGCAGCACGGCGCGGCTGAGGTAGTCGGTGCGGCCCGCGCGCGGCCCGCGCCACCACGCGAGCAGCCGGTTGCCGACGCCGGCCGGGCCCTGGCGGCGGCACGCGTCGACCTCGGCGCGCAACCCCGGCGGGCCGCTCTGGCTCGCGTAGTCGAGGATCGCGTCGAGCTCGGCGCGAAACCCGTCGAGGTCGTGGTCGAGCGCGCCGCTGAGCGTGCGACCCGTCAGCGCCGCGGCGACCCGCGCCTGGGCGCGGTACAGGCCGGCGGCGAATACCAGCACCGCGGCGTTGCTCGAGCTGTCGGCGAGCTGGGCCGCCCGCGCCGCGCGGCGCTCGAGCGCGCCCGGCACCGAGCTGTCGCGGTGTAGCCAGCTACTTCGCTGCATCCGAGCGACCGGCCGCCGTGCTGCCGGCGCTCCCGGCCTTCGGTGACTCGCCGGTGACCTGGCGGTACCACCGCGGGTGGTGCAGCCGGGCCCAGGCCTTGGTCACCGTGCCGCGGGTCATCGACCGGAACGTGCCGGGCAGCGCCGCGGTGCCGAGATAGATGTGGCCGATGATCGCGACGGCGAACACGAGGAAGCCGGCATCGTGGATCACCCACGACAGCCCGGGCAGCGGCGCCGCGAGCTCGCGCGGGAACCACAGCACGAGGCCGGTGGCGAGCAGGACGAGCGCGAGCCCGGTGACGGCGAAGAAGAACAGCTTCTGGCCACCGTTGTACTTGCCGACATCGGAGTCCTCGCCGCCGCTGTGGCGCATGTAGGCCAGGGCCTTGGGACCGAGCCATCCCCAGTCCCCGTGCTCCATCCGCATGTCCTT
>DASWRS010000334.1:0-35909 GCA_036403075.1 Kofleriaceae bacterium | reverse complement strand
CACCGAGCCCAACGGCACCGGCGCGTGCTGGGGCTGCGGCGATCCCGCGCGTGACTGGCGGCTCGCGGCCGAGCGCGGCGGCAACGCCGTGCTGCAGGCCAACCCCGACCTGCTGATCGTCGTCGAGGGCGTCAGCTGTCCGTCCGGCGGCAACGGCCCGGTATGCTCGAACCCGACTACCTTCACCAGCCAGTCGGGCAACTTCAACACCACCGGTCCGATCTGCCTGCGGACCAGCCTGCCGCTGAACGGCTGGGGATGCTCGAACTTCGACGGCCGGACGGTGAGCGTCAACGGCCGGCCGCCGACCAGCACCTGCGGCGGCGGGACCCCGATCACGCCATCGGCTGACGGCTTCACGTACTTCATCATCACCGCCGGCCCGTTTCCGTACGCCAGCTTGTTCATCTTCTGAAGTAGCCACTGGCCCGCTGGGGCGCGGTGTTGTTGGTGACCGTCAGCTGGCGCAATCGCCGGTGAGTCGTGCATCGAGACTCCGGGTGTCGCGAATTGACGCGGACACCTGTGAGGCTGCACGCCATACTCGTGTACTGCGCAGTCGCAGTCGACTCCAAGTTTCGTGATCTCGCCGTGAACGGGCTGTTCATGGCGATGGTCGCGACTCTCATGGACCGGGCGCTAGACGGACGATCCCGAGGCGACTACCGTGCACAAACAATGCGAGCGAACATGATGACGTGCGCTGTTCTCGGGGCCTTCTCGCTCGGACTCCTGGGTGCGTGCGGGCTGCAGCCGGCGGACGACGGGCTGGCGACCGTCGTCGAGGCTGCCAGCGCGACCACGGTCGGGAGCGCGGCCGCGCAGTCGGGACGCTACTTCGGCGCCGCGATCGCCGCCCCCAAGCTCGCCGATTCGGTCTACACCACGATCGCGAACCGCGAATTCAACATGGTGACGGCCGAGAACGAGATGAAGATCGACGCCACCGAGCCCAACCAGAACCAGTTCAACTTCACCGGCGGCGATCTCGTCTTCAACTTTGCGGTGCAGAACGGCAAGCGGGTCCGCGGGCACACGCTGGCCTGGCACTCGCAGCAGCCGACCTGGATGCAGAACCTGAGCGGCAGCGCGCTGCGCGGCGCCATGATCAATCACATCAATGGTGTGCTCGCCCACTACCGGGGCCGGATGGCTTACTGGGACGTGGTGAACGAGGCGTTCGCCGACGGCACCGGCGGCGGACGGCGCGACTCGAACCTGCAGCGCACCGGTGACGACTGGATCGAGGTGGCGTTCCGGACCGCGCGCGCGGCCGACCCGACGCCGAGGCTGTGCTACAATGACTACAATATCGAGGACTGGAATGCCGCCAAGACCCAGGGCGTGTTCCGGATGGTCCAGGACTTCAAATCCCGCGGCGTCCCGCTCGACTGCGTCGGGTTCCAGGGGCATTTCGCCGCCAGCGGCATGCCGGCCAGCTTCCAGACCACCCTGTCCAACTTTGCCGCGCTCGGCGTCGACGTGGCGATCACCGAGCTCGACATCGCCAACGCGTCTGCCACCGCGTTCGCCGCGGTGACGACGGCGTGCCTGAACGTGCCGCGCTGCGTGGGCATCACGGTCTGGGGCGTGCGCGACAGCGACTCCTGGCGCACGGGTGAGAACCCCCTGCTGTTCGACGGCAGCGGCAACAAGAAGCCGGCGTACACCTCGGTCCTCAACGCGCTGAACGCCGTGTCCACCGTTGCCCTGACAGTTGCGAAGTCCGGCTCGGGCAGCGGCACGGTCAGCTCGACGCCGTCGGGCATCAGCTGCGGCACCACGTGCAGCGCCGGCTTTGCCAGCGGCGCAAGCGTCACCCTGACCGCCACACCCGCCAGCGGCGCGACGTTCGCCGGGTGGAGCGGTGCGTGCAGCGGCACCGGGACGTGTACCCTCTCGATGACCGCGGCGCGGTCCGTGACCGCGACCTTCAACCCGAGCGGCGGAACGCGCACGGTCTCGATCGACGCGGGCGGCTCGGGGGCGGGGAGCTTCGCCGCCGACGGCTCGTTCTCGGGCGGAAACACGTTCTCGACCACCAACACCATCGACACCTCGCAGGTCGCGGTGCCGGTTCCGCCACAATCCGTGCTCCAGACCGAGCGATTCGGTGAGTTCACCTACACGCTATCGGGGTTCACCGCCGGGAAGGCGGCGACCGTGGCGCTGTTCTTCGAGGAGAGCTTCTGGACCGCGGCCGGCCAGCGGACGTTCAACGTGGTCATCAACGGCGCGACCGTGCTGACCGCGTTCGACATCTTCGCGGCCGCGGGCGGCGCCAACCGCGCCATCGCCCGGACATTCAACACCACCGCCAACGCGAGCGGCCAGGTGGTCATCCAGTTCACCCGCGGCGGCGGCCTGGACAACCCGAAGGTCTGCGGCATCACGGTCGCCGGCAGCTGAGCTCGCGGCCCGCGCTGCGGCCGCCCTCGGGATCGCGTCATCGACGATGGGAAGGTGTGACATGCATCGATACAGTTGCCGGCACCCTGCACTCTGGTTGGTCGGCTGGCTCGTGGCGGGCTGCGCGAGCGGCGAGCCTGCCGAGACACCAGGCGCCCTCGAGGTGAAAGCGCGGCGCGGCGACGACCACGACGAGCGCGACGACCGCGACGACCGCGACGATCACCGCGCGCACTCGAGGCGATCGCCGATCGGGTCCCTCGCCGACGCGGCGGCGCGGACGGATCGGCTGGTCGGCACGGCGGTCGATGCACCGTTCCTGAACGGCGATCCGGTGTACGCCGCGACGCTCGCGTCGGAGTTCAGCTACCTCACGCCCGGGAACGAGACCAAGTGGGGGTCGCTCCAGCCGGTCGATCCAGCGCACTGGGAATTCGCGCCAGCCGACGCGATCCTGTCGTTCGCCCACCGGCACCACCTGGCTGCGAAGGGTCACGTTCTGATCTGGCACAGTCAGCTCCCGCCGTTCGTCCACGATGGGGTCACGCGCGACGATCTCGTCGCGCTGGTGCGTCGGAACATCCGCGAGGTCATGCGCCGCTACCGCCACGAGACCCGCGCGTGGGACGTCGTGAACGAGGCGGTCGCCGACGATGGCACGCTGCGCGACACCGTGTTTCTTCGCACGCTCGGCCCGACGTACATCGCCGACGCGTTTCGCTGGGCGCGCGAGGAGGACCGCCAGGCGGTGCTGTACTACAACGACTTCAACATCGACACCGTCAACGCCAAGTCGAATGCGGTCTACGAGCTCGTGCGCGGGCTGGTCGACGCGCACGTCCCGATCGATGGCGTCGGGTTCCAGATGCACCTCGAGGCGCAGACCGCGCCGTCGACCGAGGAGATCGTGGCCAACCTGACGCGCTTCACCGATCTCGGACTGCGGGTCAACATCAGCGAGCTGGACGTTCGGATTGCCAATGCCGGCGGCGATCTGGTGACCCGGCTCGCGACCGCGCGCCAGGTGTTCCATCGCGCGGTGGCGGCGTGCGTGCAGGTCGCGGGCTGCGAGAGCGTCACGACGTGGGGCTTCACCGATCTCGACTCGTGGATCGACGCGACGTTCGGGCCCGACGATCCGCTCGAGCTGGACGAGCAATACCGCCGGAAGCCGGCCTACTACGGCATGATCGACGGCTTCATGGCCGTGCCGGTCGATCCACCCGGGACGCCACCGAACCTGATCGCGAATGGCAGCTTCGAGATCGGCAGCGATGGCTGGGGCGCTTCGGGCGGCCGGCTGTCGACCTCGCGCCGCACCGCGCACAGCGGCGAGCGCAGCGCGCGCGTGACCGATCGCACCAGGACCTCGCACGGCGCGGTCTACGATGCGCTCTCGGTCGCGAGCCGCGATACGCCGTATGACGTGTCGGCGTGGGTGCGGATCTCCGGGGCGGCGAGCGACCGCGTGACCTTGACGGCGACCACCCGGTGCACCGGCGGCGCGGACACCGTGACGACGCTGGCCACCGCGACCGCGACCGACGCAGCGTGGCTCCCGCTCGGCGGCGAGCTCGCGACTCCGGACTGCACTGCCGAGGAGATCGTGCTGGGGATCTCGGGACCCGCGGCGGGAGTCGTTCTGCAGGTCGACGACGTCGCGCTGCGCCGTCACGAGCAGCTCGGCCCGGAGCTGGTCGCCAATCCGGGGTTCGAGGTCGACACCGCCGGCTGGTTCGGGTTCGGTGGAGCAGCGCTGAGCTCGACCGCCGCGCAGGCCCACTCCGGCGCCCGCAGCGGCGTCGCCACCGCGCGGACCGCGACGTTCCAGGGACCCGGCCTCGATCTGCTCGCCGCCGGCGCGGCGCTCGGCGGGACGTACCGGGCGAGCGCATGGCTGCGGATCGCCGGGGCGTCGCTGTCGCCGGTCGCCATGACCCTCAAATCGACGTGTGACGGCGCGACGACGTTCCAGCGCATCGGGATCGCGACGGCCAGTGATGCCGGGTGGACGCGGCTGACCGGGTCGATCGCGCTGCCGAGCTGCGCCGCGACCGAGCTCGTCGCGTACTTCGAGGGGCCGCCGGCCGGGACCGACATCTACCTCGATGACGTCTCGCTGCGTCGGGATCTATCGGTGCGCAGCCCGAATCTGATCGCGAACGCCGACTTCGAGTCGGGCAGCACATCGCGCTGGTTCGGCTTCGGATCGCCTGCGTTGACAGCCACCACCGCGCAGGCGCACGGCGGCCGCTGGAGCCTGCTCGCGAGCAACCGGAGCGCGACGTTCATGGGACCGGGTAGCGACATCCTGGCGGTTGCCTCGCAAGGCGTCTATCAGGCGAGCGCGTGGGTGCGGCTCGACGGTGCCGCGGCCAGCCCGGTGTTCATGACCGCAAAGCTCACGTGCGCTGGCGCTGCCGATCAGTTCGTCCGGATCGGCGCGGCCAGCGCGACCGATACCGGGTGGACGCTGCTGACCGGGAGCCTGACCGTGCCCAGCTGTCCGCTGTCCGGGCTGATCGTGTACTTCGAAGGTCCGCCTGCCGGTGTCAACGAGTACATCGACGACGTCGAGCTGCGGCGGTAGCGGGAAGACAGCGAACCCGAGCTCGAGTCCCAGCGCTCATGATAGAGCGCACGGATCTCGTCGGCGGGGAAGCAGCTCTCGTCGATGAGCGAGGTGACTCGGCGCTGCTGCTGCTGCTGCTGCTGCTGCCGCGATTGTTGCTCCGGTGCTGGGACGCGCGCCAGCTTCCGTGAGCCGGGTGCAGCTCCCGTTCGAGCAGCGCGACCGCGCGACCTGGCTCGACAACGCGCTGACCCGGCGGTGGTCCGAGGACTGGGCGCCCGCGCGGCAACTGCTCGCGGGGCTCGGCTGAGCCCGGTGCGGCACGCCGGCTGGAGCGCCGCGATCTGCCGCCTCCGCAGCTGGACGCGGGGGGAGCGCGAGATCACGATCCGGCGATGAACCCGCTCGCGCTCCGGATCACGATCCTCGCCGCGGCGGCATGCTCGGCCGCGCCGCCGCTCGCCACACCGAACGCGCCGGCCCCGCGGCCCGCACGCGTCGCCGCCGGCGATCTGCCCAGCCTCGACCGCTGGCGGCACCACGTCACCGACGAGATCCTGCCGTTCTGGGTCACGCCGGCCGCACTCGGTTCGCCGCTCGGCAACTTCCCGACGTTCCGCTGCAACGACGGCGGCGCGTTCCGCCCCGAGGCGCCGTGCCCCGAGCTCGCGCACCCGCCGGCGTGGATCGCGTCCGAGCTCGGCCGCGACTACACCCGGATGAAGTCGCGCCAGACCTACTTGTACGGGGTCGCGTTCCACATCACGGGCGACGAGCGCTACCTCGCGTACGCCCGCGCCGGCGTGGCCTGGCTGCGCGACCACGCCTACGAGCGCGACACCGGCAGCGCCGTGACCTACTGGGCCGGCAGCGCCGCCGGGCCGCCGCCCGACCAGCGCACCGCGCAGGACCTCGCCTACGCGCAGGTCGGGCTGGCGTTCTATTACTACCTGACCCGCGATCCGGACGTCCTCGCCGACCTGGTCCGGCTCGAGCGCCACATCATGACGCAGTACTGGTGGCCGTCGCCCGGGCCGCCCGGCGGCATGCTGCGCTGGGTGCTCGCCGACGGCGACAAGCCGGGCGAGGCGCGCCGCCAGGAGCTCGTCGCGCAGCTCGATCAGATCAACGCGTACATGCTGCTCGTCGCGCCGCTGATCGAGGACGAGGCGGTCGCGCGGGCCTGGCGCACGGACCTGGTGCGGCTCGCCCGGGTCGTGAAGGACCGCTACTTCGCGGCCGAGCACGGCATGTTCTGGGGCGCCGTGCACGATCCGGCGCTGCTCCGGCTCGGCACCGACCACACCGACTTCGGCCACTCGATCAAGTCGATGTGGATGCTCTACCTCACCGGCGAGCTCACCGGCGAGCGCGACCTGGTCGACTTCGCACGGCCGCTCGTCGCGCCGCTGCTCGAGCGCGCGGCCCAGCCGTCCGGCTGCTGGGCCTCCGGCCTCGGCCCCCACGGCCAGCTCGATCGCGGATCGCAGTGGTGGGTGCACGCCGAGCTCGATCAGGCCGCGGCCACGCTGGCCGGCCGCGAGGCCGCCGCGGCGCCTTACGCCCGGTACCTCGCCGCGAGCTACGCGTGCTGGTTCACCCGGTTCGTCGACCACCGCGACCACGACGTGTGGTCGTTCCTGCCCGCCGAGTGGACCGACGACACGTTCGCCGGCGGCGGCCCGCCCAAGGTGTTCCACTGGAAGAACGGCTATCACGTCATGGAGCACGCCCTGGTCTCGATGATCACCACCGCCGGCCTGACCGGCCAGCGCCTGGCGCTGTACTACGCGTTCACCCGGCCACCGGCGCCGGCGCGGATCCAGCCCTACTACTTCGCCGGCGCGATCACCGACGACCGCGAGCATCCGCTGCCGCACCACCCGGGGCTCCACGGCCGCCGGATCGAGTTCGCGGACCTGCGCTGATCGGGCGGCGGAACGGCATCTCCGAAGCTCGGCAAACGCCCACGAGGTCGGAGGACGAACTGGCGGACTGGCTGTCCGGCGATCGGCCGGATCTCGGACGTCTGTCCGGAATCCGGCCGAAAGCCGGACAGCGTCGTATGTGATCTTGATGCGTTGCTCGTGGCGCGATGCTTGCTCCGTGCGCGCGCATGATCTCGCTCCGTTCGTTCCGATGCACGCTCCGCGGCGGGCCCTTGCCGGGCTATGGTGAGCCATGCCCTCCGGCGAAGCGCGCATGGTCTCCGAGCTCCCCGACATCGACGACCGCCTCGTCGTGCCTGAAACTCGTTACGAGATGATCGACGGGGAGCTCGTCTTCGTGTCCCCCGCCGACCATTCACATGGCGAGCGTCACGCGCGGCTCGCCATCCTGCTCGGGCTCTACATCGGCCCGGGATTCAACCTCGCCGTGGACATGTTGACCCGGACGTCGCTGATCGACGACTTCGCGCCCGACGTGAGCGTCTACCCCAGCGCGCCGGATCCCGAGACCGGCCACCGCCAGCTCCCCCAGCTCGCGTTCGAGATCGTCAGCACGCAGCCACTCCGCGCCGCTGCCAGGAAAGCTGCCAAGCTCGCAGCCCGCGGCGTGCGTCGCGTGTTCGCCGTCCACGTCCTGCGCTCGCGCGTCCTGGAGTGGTCGACCACGCACGCCGGCTGGACGAGGCTCGACCCCGCGGACGTCATCGACGACCCCGCGTTCGTGGCCCCGCTGCCGATCAAGGCGCTGATCCGCAACGTCCCGCCCGACGACGCGGTCGCGCGCGCGCTGCTCACCAAGCGCAACCCGGTGATCGAGAGGGAACGACGCAGAGACCGGATCGAAGGCAAGATCGAGGGCAAGGTCGAGGGCCAGATCGAAGGCGCGATCCGGTCATTGCTCGCCGTCCTCGCCACCCGCGGCATCGCGCTCGATCACGCCATGTGCGCGCGGATCCGGCGAGAGCAGGACCTGCAGCGGCTCGACCGCTGGATCGTCCGCGCGGTGACCGCCGCGACGATCACCGACGTGCTCGGCGACGACTGAGGCACCGCCCCCGGCAGCTACTGCATGTGGTACGTCGCGCTGAGATAGCCGAAGATTCCTGGCACGTCGTAGGTGGCGCCTTCGAACCCGTTCAGCGAGCAGCTGTAGCAGCTGGGTGGATCGCGGCTCAGCAGGTTGTTCACGCCGGCCGTGACCGTGAGCCGGCCGTCGAACTCCGGCGACCACACCACCTGGACGTCGTTGTACACGGTGATGCCGAGCTTGTTGGTCGACTTCGTATCATCCGCATTCGGGTCCGAGCACGTGCCCGGGAACTTGGACAACCCCGGACACTGCTCCTTCACCGAATGGATATAGCGAGTGATCAGCGTGATGTCGAATGCCTTGTAGAGCCACGATAATGCAAGGTTGGATTTTAGCTTGGGGAAGGCATGCGTCGGCGTTCCGGACACGATGCCCACCAGGTTGGTGGTCCGGAGTCCGGCGGCGCTCGGGGTCTTGGTCTCGTAGGCGAGCAGGTAGCTCGACTGCGACGTGGCGCGGAGCCGGCCGAAGCTCTTGCGCGGCGTCCGGTAGCCCAGCGTCAGGTCGACGCCGCGGACGTCGATCCCGCCGATGTTCTGCAGCACGTTGTCGAACGCCGAGATCGAGCCTTCCGGGCTGCGCATGATGCCCGTGCAGGCCTTGTCGTCCGCGCCGAGCACACACTGCTCGAGCTGGAGCTGGGTGTTGAGCGCCGAGATCGCGGAGTCGAGCCGGATGTCATAGTAGGCGAGCTCGAGATCGACGCTGTCGACCCACGGCCGGTCCTGCAGCCACGCCGGGCTGTACGCGAGGCTGACGTTGATGCTGGTCGAGGTCTCCGGCCGGAGCGAGCGACTGCCGCCGGTGGTCACGCCGATCTGCGGGTTGGCCTGGACGTAGCTGCCGTTCGCGGGGACCCCGAGATCGATGCAGCGCTGGCGGACGGCCGCGGAGACCCCGGACTTGTTGAAGTCGCTGCACGGGTCGGTGAGGATCGGATTGAACCGCGCCTTGCTGCCATACAGCTCGCCGATGCCGGGCGCGCGGAATCCGCTGCCGACGCTGCTGCGCACCACCAGGTCCTTGATTGGCTTCCAGCGTGCGCTCACCTTGCCGGTGAACTTCGGCGGCAGGAACGAATAGTCCGACACCCGGCCCGCGAGGTTGACGTCGAGCAGCTGGGCCCCGGTGACGCCGGCGACGAGCGGTGCGCGCAGCTCGACGTAGGCTTCGTTGACCGAGTAGTGGCCGGAGGTGGGCAGCGATACCGCACCGGCGCCGTCGCCGGCCGCGATGATCGAGTCGGGCTCGTAGAACCCGCTCAGCCGGCGATGCTCCACACCCACGGCCGCCGCCGCCCAGCCGGCCGGCAGCTCGACGAGGTTGCCCGAGAGGTTGGCGACCGAATCGACCACGGTCTGCTCCGAGACATCATGTTCGGTGAACGTGGTGTAGGCGAGCATCTCGGGGGTCAACGTCCCGCGTCCGTCGGCGCCCTGGCCGCCGAACAGGTCGAATGGCACGCAGCTCGGATCGCCCGGGTTCGCGGCCGTACCGCAGTGGTAGTGGCCATCGCTGCCCAGGTACGCCGGACCGAGCGCCTGCTGGAGCTTGGCCGAGTTGAACGCGTTGTTGCGGCGCTGCTCGGCCCGGTTGAGGCCGTAGGCCAGCGTCGCGTCCCAGTTGAAGCGCTGACCTCCGACGTCGAAGTGGCCATCGAGCCCGCCGGACGTGTACAGCGTATGGACGTCCTGCTCGAACGTACGTGGGCCGGCCTCGATCGGGCGACGGTCGATCTGGTAGGCGGTGTCGACCATGGGATCGAACGTGAACCCGAACGGGTTGTACGGGTTGGTCGCGTCGATCGCGATGCGGTCCAGGCGGCTGTTGGTGTGGGCGCCCGGGCCGATCGTCAGCGGCTCGGGTGCGGCCTGGTTGACCGACGAGCGGTTGTTGAACGAGGCCTTGCCGCGGACGTTGACCTCCGGCAGGAGCTTGTAGGTCAGTGCGCTGAAGATGTTGACGCGCTGCGATGGCGTCTCGGCATAGTTGTAGGGCTGGAAGTTGAAGCGATCGTCGTTCGTGAACGTGTGGAACTTGCCCCGGGTGCCGTCCTCGAGCGAGAGGTCGTGCTTGGTGCCGTCGCGATCGTAATAGATCACCCGGCCCTGCGGAGACGTCCCGGAGCAGTTGGCCGTGCATCGCCCCACGCCCGGGACCGGGAAGCTGGAGATCGTCCGGTCGCCCGACGCGACCGCGCGCTGATCGACGAACGACCCGCCGACCACGGTCGACAGCTTGCCGGTGGTGCTGCCCCACGCCAGGTCATACTTCTGGACGACCCCATCGCCTTGCTGGAACGAGCCGGTATAGGCCGAGGCCCTCACCCCGCTGATCTCCTTGCGCGTGATGATGTTGATCACGCCGGCGATCGCATCGGAGCCGTAGAGCGGCGATGCGCCGTCCTCGAGGACCTCGATGCGCTCGATGATCCCGAGCGGGATCGTGTTGAGGTCGGTCGAGGCGGGGACGCCGCTGGCCGACGAGCCGTTGACCCAGCGCACGCCGTCGACCAAAACCAGCACGCGCTTGGAGCCGAGAAAGCGCAGGTCGGCTTCGGTGGCGCCGGCGCCGATGCCGCCGCCGTCGGGCGGATATCCGAAGTTACCGCTCGAGTTGTACTTGCCGTTGATCGCGCCGCCCGAGACCGGCAGTTGCTGCAGGATGTCGCCGACTGACGTCAGCCCCGTGCGCTCGATGTCTTCGCGCGACATCATCAGCACCGGCGCCTGCTTGCCCAGCGGATCACCGATGCGCGATCCGGTCACCATGATGATCTCGGCTCCTGCCGGCGGCGTGCCATCGCCGGAGAGGGCAGCGTCCTCCGCTCCGGGCGTGGCGGGTGGGTTTACAGGGGCGGTCAGTGCCGCGGCCGGGGCCGCGTCACCGGTGGGGGCGGGCGCATCCGACGCAGCGTCGGGGGACGGCGGCGGGGCTGCCGGCGGTGGCACCGCCGGGGACGCCGATCCCGCGGGCGTCGGCGCCGGTGGTGTCTGCGGTGGTGGCGTTGCCTGGGCGAGCCGGCGTGGACCTGGCCGCATGCGGAGCGTGGGCTCCGCGCTTGCCGTACCACCGGCGGTGACCAGCAGCGCCGTCAGCCCCGTGAATGTTCGGTAATTGAACGAATTGCGAAGCTTCATCCGTAGCACCTCGTGAGGTGCTTTTTACTATGGTGCTGGCGGCAAATGGAACATCTGCACGGGAGATCGCTAGATCGACATTACATCGAAATGTCATGGCAATCGTGCACACGCGTAAAATGCGCAATGCTGGATTGCGCGAGTCCCGAGGAAGTTGCGGCGCGGCAGCTGCTCGCTCGCCTCGGCGGAGCCCGGTCAGCGCGCCGGCTGGAGCACGGCGATCGACGCCTGCTGCGGATCCGACCAGCACGCGAACCGGCCGACGTTCGGGATGTCGGTCGGCGGCACCGTGACCTTGGCGCCGAGGCGCGACGCGAGCTCGCACAGCGAGTCGGTGTTCTCGACCGCGACGTACGGCAGCCAGAACGAGTACGGCACGCCCGGCGGTGACTTCATCATGCCGCCGGCGGCCACCGGCTGACCCGTGGGCGCGTGGACGCCGGGCCGGTTCAGCAGCGTGTACGTCATCCCGCCGCCCATGTCGATCGCCTGCGGCACCCAGTCGAACACCTGGGCGTAGAACGCGCTCGCCGCGGCCGGATCGGTCGTCATGAGCTCGTCCCACGCGAACGTGTAGAGCCCGGGGGGGCCGGAACGCTCCGCGTCCTCACCGGGGCGCGCGCTTTTCCACGGCGCGAACACGCCGCCGGTCGGATCCGCGGTCACCGCGAACGTGCCGACGTTCTCCATCGTGTTCGCCGGCATGTGCACCGTGCCACCCGCCGCGCCGATCTTCGCGACCGTCGCCGCCACGTCCTCGGTGCAGATGTAGCCGAGCCAGCTCGGCGGGGTCGGCTCGTTCGCGTCCATCTGCCGCATGCCGCCGATCATCTGATCGCCGGCCGTGATGTGCAGGTACGGGCCGTTCGCGCTGCCGCCGAGCTTCCAGCCGAAGACTTCGCCGTAAAACTGCTTCGAGCCGTCGAGGTTCCTGGTGTTGAGGTCGTGCCAGACGAACCGATGCTTGTTCATGCGCCAAGCGTACACCCCGGACCGAGGTCCGGACCCGGTGCGACGCTATGCGGCGGCGGCCAAGGCGTGGTGGGCGTAGACGCCGCGCCGGAGGTTCTTGCGGATCGTCATCGCCTCGCGCATGACCTTCCACATGTCCTTGAGCGGGTTGACGCGCGACCGGCGATCGTCGGTCCACTCGACGCCGACCTCGGCGATCGCGAAGCCGGTGCGGCGGGCGAGGGCGAGGATCTCGAGGTCGAACGCCCAGCCATCGATCCGCCCGACGCCGAACAGCGCGCGCGCGGCCTCGGCGGTGAACGCCTTGAACCCGCACTGGGTGTCGCGCACGCCGGGGACCAGCGAGCGCTGGATCACCTGGTTGGCGAGCCGGCTCCACGCGACGCGGTACCACGGCTGGTGGACGGTGCTGTGCGCGCCCTCGGCGTAGCGCGAGCCGATCGCGATCTCCGCGGTGCACGCCAGGATCGGCGCGAGCAGGCGCGGCAGCTGCTCGGGCGGCATCGAGCCGTCGGCATCGCTCATCACCCGGATCTGGCCGCGCGCCTCGCGCATGCCGAGCCGGACCGCGGCGCCCTTGCCGCGGTTGGGGGTCTGGCGGACCAGGCGCAGGTGAGGGATGTGCGCCATGGCGGCCTCGACCACGGCGCAGGTCGCGTCGCGCGAGCCATCGTCGACGACGACGATCTCCCAGCGCATCGGCTGGGCGGCGAGGAAGGCGTGAAGCCGCGCGAGGGTCGGCGCGAGCCGGTGCTCCTCGTTGTATGCGGGCACGACGATCGAGAGATCCACGAACGGGACCGAGGTCGACATGACTGACTCCTTGGGGATCAGACAGCAGGCGCATGCGGCCGGAACACGAGCCGGCGCTGCGCGGGATACGTCCACGCCACGAACACGACGACGGCGCAGACCAGCTTGGCGAGCACGTAGGGGACGCCGAGCATGACCGCGACGACGTGCATCGCGGCCGCCATCAGCGCCGCGGTCGCCACGGCCACCAGGCCGAAGCGCACGAGCTGACGCGGCGAGACCCGCGAGCGGTCCTGGAACGCGACGTACTTGTTGAGTGCGAAGTTCACGACAGCACCCGCGATCGCCCCGCAGAACGCGGCACCGGCGATCGGGGCGCCGTGCTGGACCATCTGGACCAGCACGGAGACATCGACGGCGGTGGCGACTGCTCCTCCGAAACCGGAGGCGACGAGCTCTCGAGGGTTACGCACGTCCAGGGGATAGAGCAGCCTCCATGCCATCGGTCGGACCACTGCCAAGTGGCCGTTCCGCCGTGCGATCGATGTCAGATCCTGGACGGATCAGCGTGCATCGGTGACACCGGCGTCCGCCGGTTCATCACCACCGGCGGGCTCGGCAGGCTCGGCGGGCTCGGGATCTTCCCCGGGCTCCTGGGTTTCCGTAGGAGCGCAGCGCGGCCGCTCGCGGGGAATCGCCAGGCCGGTGGCGCCCTCGATCACGCGGGCCGGCACGGCGTCGTCCAGGCTGTGGATCGCCACGCCGTGATCGCCGGCGATCGCGAGCGTGCGCTCGGCGAGCCACGCCAGCGCGATGCCGCCGGCCGCGCGCTCGAGCTCGCGGGTGGCGCCGGTCGAGGCGCCGGCGATGAAGGCGGCGGTGTTCACCGCGCCCGCGGCACAGTGATCGTCGAGCTGCGCGACGAACGCCAGGTGCACGCGATCGGGCGACCACGCGGCGGTGTTGCCGTCGATCAGCCCTGGGCTCGGCACCGAGATCACGCGGTTGGACGTGCCGATCCGGATCGCGCTGGCCAGCGACTGCCCGTCCCAGTCGGCGGTCACGCCCGGCGGCAAGGCGTGGAGCCGCGCGGCGCCGTGGCCGGTGACCTCGAGCCACGGCCCGGCCGGGCGCACGGTGCGCGCCGGCAGCCGATGCAGCCGGTAATCGTCGTCGAGCTGGCGCCACCCGGTCGCGCGCGGCGCGCCGGCGCCGACCCACAGGCCGAGCGGCGGCCGCTCGCTGTACGCCAGCGTGATCGGACCGGCGGTCGCCAGCGGGATCGGCCGCGAGCTCCGGGCCTGGACGAGGTCGATGATGCCCACGCCGAGCTCGTGGGCCGCCTTGTGCCGGGTGCGCGCGATGTAGGCGATGCGGTCGGCGGCCGGGATCGCGAGCGCGCCGACCACGACCCCGGCGCTACGGGTCAGGCGGTACCAGCGCCCGGCGTCGGGATCGACGGCGTAGAGCTCGCCGTCGGCGGTGACGATCACCGAGCGCGCGACCGCGTCGGCGAACCGCCGGCGATCCTGCTCGACGTGGCGGCGCCACGCCGCGCCGGCGCCGGTGGCCAGGAACGGCTGGAGCGCCGGCAGCTCGAGCGACGCCGGGCCCCACTTGGGGAAGTCGCCGGCGGCGGCCTGCGACAGCGGCGCGAGCACCTGATCGAGCTGGCCGAGCTTGGCCCGGGCGACGGCGTGGAGCCACGCGGCGTCGAGGTGGCCGGGATCGGCCGCGAGCGCCTGCTGGCAGGCGGCCGCCGCCGCGGCCCAGTCGCCGCGCTCCTCGGCCTGACGCGCGAGCCGGAACGCCGGCTGTCCGCCGCGCTTGCGCCAGCCGTAGGCGGCGAGATCGGGCAGGCCGAGCGTGGCGGCGGCGATCTCGACCGCAGCGTCGAGCGGCGCGGCGCCCGATCCACCGTCGCGGTCCGGCTTTTCGGCGGCCGGCGGCGCGGTCGTCCGGCTGCCGCACCCCGGTGACGAGACCAGCGCGACCACTAGCGCGAGCGTGCCCCGGATCCCCCACATGCCCTGCGGGCGTAACACGGCGGCCACGCGATCGCGAATCGGCGGCGAATCCCCCGACCCCGGCGCGAAAAACCCGGGCCAGCCCACGGGTTTTCGCGTGGCGTACCCCGGTCCGACGGGTTGCCGACCTCGCCGCATCCTGTTATGAACCCGCCGCCCGTGTCGCCTCGTCGTGTCCTTGCCCTGGCGTTCATCGCCGGATGCCAGGGGAAGTCCGAACCGGACCCACCTCGGCCGCCGCCTGCGGTGATCGAGGCGCGCGCGGCCGGCGCCACCGTGGCCCACATCATCGCCGGTCACCCCTGCCGCGCCGAGATCGACCACCAGGAGCTCCTGATCGGCACCCAGCCGTTGGTTGCCCAGGTCGGCGGCAGCCGGTGGTCGGGCGAGGACGGGGAGGGCGGCACGATGCTGCGCAAGGACGGCGCGGCGATCGTCCGGATCCGCGACTCCGAGGACGCGGCGATCGAGGTGTTCGATCCGCAGGGCGCCGCGATCCTGCGGCTGTCGGCCGATGGCGCGATCGCCAACGGCGCCGGCGAGGTCCTGCGCCGCGCCGAGGCGACGCACAGCGCGATCAAGATCGGCGACGCGGTGGTGACCGGCACGACCGACATCCCGCTCGGGGTTCTGGTGACCGCGCCCGAGCTGATCTCCGAGGTCCGCGCCCTCGCCGCATGTCATCGCCTGGTCTCTCGTGAGCAGGCGGCGAGGAAGTAGCCATGCCCGCTCCCAGCATCCGCAACGTCGCCATCATCGCGCACGTCGACCACGGCAAGACCACGCTGGTCGACGGCCTGCTCAAGCAAGCCGGCACGTTCCGCACCGGGGAGGTCGTCGCCGAGCGCGCGATGGACTCCAACGACCTCGAGCGCGAGCGCGGGATCACGATCCTGTCCAAGTGCACCGCGGTGACCTGGAAGGGCACGCGGATCAACATCGTCGACACGCCGGGCCACGCCGACTTCGGCGGCGAGGTCGAGCGCGTGCTCGGCATGGTCGACAGCGTGCTCCTGCTGGTCGACGCCTACGAGGGCGCGATGCCGCAGACCCGGTTCGTGACCCAGAAGGCGTTCGAGATGGGCCTGGCGCCGATCGTCGTCGTCAACAAGATCGACCGGCCCGGCGTCGACCCGCACGAGGTCATGGACCAGGTGTTCGAGCTGTTCATGTCGCTCGGCGCCAGCGACAAGCAGCTCGACTTCCCGGTGATCTACGCCTCGGGCCGCGAGGGCTACGCGATCCGCGAGCTCGGCCAGGAACCCAAGGACCTCGGGCCGATGCTCGATCTGATCGTCGAGAAGGTCCCGGCGGCCCAGGGCGATCCCGACGCCCCGCTGGCGCTGCAGGTCGCCACGCTCGACTACGACGACTACCTCGGCTACATGGCGATCGGCCGGATGCGCGCCGGGCGGACCAAGGTCGGCGACCGCGTGCTGCTCGCCCACCGCGACGGCTCCAAGGAGGAGTTCCGGGTCCAGAAGGTGCTCGGCTTCCAGGGCCTCAAGCGGTTCGAGCTCGCCGAGGCGCTCGCCGGTGACATCGTCGCGATCACCGGGATGGAGAACCTCAACGTCGGCGAGACCATCACCTCGATCGCCGAGCCCACGATCCTGCCGGTGCTCAAGATCGACGCGCCGACGATCACGATGAACTTCCAGGTCAACGACGGGCCGTTCGCGGGCAAGGAAGGCAAGTACATCACGTCGCGCAACCTGCGCGAGCGGCTCGATCGCGAGCTCAAGAGCAACGTCGCGCTCCGGGTCGAGGAGACCGCCGACGCCGGCGTGTTCAAGGTCTCGGGCCGCGGCGAGCTCCACCTCTCGGTGCTGATCGAGACCATGCGGCGCGAGGGCTACGAGGTCTGCGTGTCGCAGCCCCAGGTCATCCTCCAGTACGACGCCAACGGCAAGATCACCGAGCCCTACGAGGACGCGGTGATCGATCTCGACGAGGCCTTCGTCGGCGCCGTGGTGTCCGAGCTCAACCGCCGGCTCGGCGTGATGCGCGAGATGCGGCCGTCGGCGCCCGGCCGGGTCCGCCTCGAGTACCGGATCCCGGCGCGCAGCCTGATCGGCTACCGCTCGCAGTTCCTGACCGATACCCGCGGCACGGGCGTGCTCTACACCCAATTCGCCGAGTATGGCCCGCAGGCCGCCGACATCCGGACCCGCCAGAACGGCGTGCTGATCGCCAGCGAGGAGGGCGTGTCCAACGCCTACGGCCTGTTCTACCTCCAGGAGCGCGGCCAGATGTTCATCGGGCCCAACATCCGGGTCTACTCCGGGATGGTCGTCGGCATCCACCAGCGCGACAACGACCTGGTGGTCAACCCGTGCAAGGCCAAGAAGCTGACCAACATCCGGACCACGGCCGCCGACGAGAAGCTGGTCCTGGCGCCGCCGCGCCAGCTCACGCTCGAGTATGCGCTCGAGTTCATCAACGACGACGAGCTGGTCGAGGTCACGCCGCAGTCGATCCGGCTGCGCAAGGCGATCCTCGATCACAACGTCCGCAAGCGCTACGAGAAGAAGCCGGCCGACATCGACGCCTGATCGTGACGCCGAGGCCGTCGCAGGTCCGCCACGGCGATCTTGCCGTCCTGTCATGGGCGGCCTCACGGCGGTTGCGAATTCAACCCGCGCGGCCTTCGCCCGCTTGCCAGTTTGGCAGGCTGCTTGGGGCGAGCTGACACGCTGGCACGGCAGGGCCCGGCGGGCGCCATGACCCAGCTGTGGTTCCAGCCGCTTAGCCGGAATGGGTTCTGGCCTGCCGCTTGTTATACGAACCCCTAGCGTATGTGGAATCAGCCTGCCCAGGGTCCGTTTCGCCGGTTCGCGGCCGCGCAGGTCGATGGCGCCGGTGGGGCATCTTCGCAGGACGAGCTGAGTGAGGCCGTGCGATCGGCCGATGGCGGCATCGTGCTCGTGGTCGACGACGAGCCGGCGATCGTGGAATCGCTGACCAAGATCTTCAAGCGCGAGGGGCTGATCGTGCTGTCGGCGACCGATGGCACGGCCGGGCTCGACGTCCTGCGCAAGCACCGCGTCGGCGTGCTGCTGACCGACCTGATGATGCCGAACACCTCGGGCATGGACCTGTTGCGCGCCGCCAAGACGATCGCGCCCGAGACCGAGGTCGTGCTGATGACCGCGTACGGCACGGTCGAGACCGCGGTCGACGCGATGAAGGAGGGCGCGTACGACTTCGTGACCAAGCCGCTCAAGCGCGCGCACGTGGTCCGGATCGTGCGCAACGCGCTCGAGAAGCAGTCGCTGCTGGTCGAGAACCGCAGCCTCAAGGCCCAGCTCGCCGAGAAGCGGCGCCGGGCGATCATCGGCACGTCGCTGGCGTGGCGCCGCACGATGGACATCGTGATGCAGGCGGCGCCGTCGGAGGCGACCGTGCTGCTGCTCGGCGAGAGCGGCACTGGCAAGGAGCTGCTGGCGCGCGCGCTGCACGACAACAGCACGCGGGCGCGCAGCGGCCGGCAGGGCGATGGCGGCAGCCCGTTCATCGCGGTCAACTGCGCGGCGATCCCCGAGTCGATCCTCGAGGCCGAGCTGTTCGGCTACGAGAAGGGCGCGTTCACCGGCGCGGCGACGGCGCGCGACGGCCGGTTCGAGGCCGCCAACGGCGGCACGCTGTTCCTCGACGAGATCGGCGAGATCTCGCGCCACGTCCAGGTCAAGCTGTTGCGCGTGCTGCAGGAGGGCGAGATCGAGCGGCTCGGCGGCAGCGGCAAGCCGCGGCGGATCGACGTCCGGATCGTCGCCGCGACCAACGTCAACCTCGCCGAGGAGGTCAAGGCCGGCCGGTTCCGCGAGGACCTGTTCTACCGGCTCAACGTCATCCCGGTGTCGGTGCCGCCGCTGCGCGACCGCCGCGACGACATCTCGCTCCTGGCCCAGCACTTCGTCCAGGTCTACGCCGAGAAGAACGGCAAGGCGATCTCGGGCTGCTCGCCGGCGGCGCTCGAGCGGCTCGCCGAGTACGGCTGGCCGGGCAACGTCCGCGAGCTCGAGAACGCGATCGAGCGCGCGGTGGTCCTGACCCGCGCCGGCCACACCGTGATCGACGAGGACGCGCTGCCCCGCGAGATCCGCGACGCGACGCCCGGCACCGCGTCGGCGTCGTCGTTGACGTTCCCGATCGGCATGCCGCTGGCCGAGATCGAGATGCGCGTGATCCACGAGACCCTGCGCCACACCCGCGGCGACAAGCGGCTGACCGCCAAGCTGCTCGGGATCGCGACGCGCACGATCTATCGCCGGCTCGAGACCACCGATCCCGACGCGGCGCGCGAGTCGCGCGACCCCGATCCCGACAGCGAAGCCGCCGGAGACTCCGCCGCGGAGCCAGCAGGGGAAGACTAGATGCAGGACCTGATCAAGCGCTACTTCTGGGCACTCGGCGGGATCGTCGTGATCGCCTGCGCCGTGTTCGCCGCCCAGGCCACCAGCCACATCATCGAGGCCAGGTACCTCGGCGATCCCGAGCATGCGCCCAAGATCACGCCGGTCGCGCGGGCCGAGACCCCGGTCGCGGCGGTGCGCAGCAAGGACGGCGGCCAGCTCGCGACCCGCAACATGTTCTGCTCGGAGTGCACGCCGGCGGTCGACACCAAGCTGTCCGATCCGTCGTCGGTCGCGATCACGACGCTGCCGCTCGCGCTGCTCGCGACCAACATCGGGCCGCGGCTCGAGGAGTCGTACGCGACGATCATCAACAGCGAGAACCAGAAGCAGGGCGCGTACGCGGTCGGCGACCAGGTCCCCGGCGCGGCGGGCTCGGGCAAGATCAAGTCGATCCACTTCAAGTACATCGACTTCGAGAACAACGGCCATACCGAGCGGCTCGTGCTGCTCGGCGCGACGCCGCCGGCGAGCGCGCCGGTCGCGACCGCCGAGACCCCGACCCTGCCGACCGACGAGAACAAGGACGACATGCAGGCGTCGATCGACAGCGGGATCAAGAAGATCGACGACTCGAACTACGAGATCGACAAGGCGCTGGTCGAGAAGGTGCTGCTCAACCCGATGGCGGTCGCCAAGGGCGCCCGGGTCGTGCCGTCGATGAAGAACGGCAAGCCCGACGGCTTCAAGCTGTATGCGATCCGGCCGAGCTCGGCGTTCGCCAAGCTCGGGCTGGCCAACGGCGACACGCTGCAGTCGATCAACGGGTTCGAGCTGACCTCGGCCGACAAGGCGCTCGAGGTCTACACCAAGCTGCGCGAGGCGACCTCGCTCGAGGTCGAGGTCACGCGTCGCGGCAAGCCGGTCACGCTGAAGTACTCGATCAGGTGAAGATCATGCAAAAGGTCACTCGCTCGCTCGTCGCGGTCCTCGTCATCTCGGGGCTCGTCACCGGAGCCCCCACGCCGCGCATCGCGCTGTCGCAGCCCGCGACGACCACGCCGGTGTCGAACACGGCGCCGGCGCCCGGTGAGGACGAGGCGCTGTACAGCTGCAAGAAGCGCACGGGCCAGGTCGCGGTCACGTTCAAGCCCGAGACCGAGCTCAAGGACCTGATCACGTGGGTGATGGGCTTCACGTGCAAGAACTTCATCCTCGATCCGCGCATCGTGTCGACCGGCAAGAAGGTCACGGTGATCGCGCCGAACAAGATGAGCTCGACCGAGGCGTACCGGGTGTTCCTGGTCGCGCTGTCGACCATGGGGCTCACGGTCGTGCCCAAGGGCAACGTGCTGCGCATCGTCGAGTCGGCGCAGGCCAAGAGCGAGACCGTGCCGATCTACAAGCGCGGGATCCCCGCCGACGAGGACCAGGTCGTGCGCTACGTGCTGCGGCCGAGCTACATGCAGCCCGAGACCCTGCGCCAGGCGCTCGACTCGATCCGGTCGCCGGCCGGCAGCGTCCAGATCGCCGGCACGATGCTGATCATCACCGACTACTCGAGCCAGGTGCGCGACATGATGTCGCTCGCCCGGTCGATCGACATGCCGGGCGGCAGCGACGGGATCTACACGATCCCGGTCCGCCACGCCGACGCGACCCAGCTCGCGCAGAAGCTCAACGACATCCTCGGGATCTCGGCCGCCGCCGCCGCCGGTCCCGCCGGCACCGGCCGGGGGCGGGTGAACATGCAGAACGTGCCGCCCCAGCCCGGCATGCCGGCGCAGCCGCAGGCCCAGGGGTCCGAGGACGTCGGCAGCGCGGTGCCGTCGAAGATCCTGGTCGACGATCGCTCGAACACGTTGATCGTGGTGTCGAGCGAGGCCGGCTACCTGCGGGTCAAGGCCCTGGTCGATCGGCTCGACATCGCGCTCGACACCGAGAGCGGGCAGGCGATCCACGTCTACCCGCTCGAGAACGCGCTCGCCGAGGAGCTCGCGGTCACGCTCAACAACGCAATGGGGCAGGCCTCGGCGCGCCCCGGCCAGCCCGGCCAGCCCGGCGGCGGCCGCCCGGGACAGCCCGGTCAGCCCGGCATCCCTGCGCCGGCCCCGAACCCGGGCGTGATGCCGGGGATCGACAACCTCGGCGCCTCGCTCGAGGGCCAGGTCCGCGTGATCGGCGACAAGCCGACCAACTCGCTGATCGTGATGTCGAGCGGCCGCGACTTCATCGCGATCAAGGACGTCGTGCGCCGGCTCGATCAGCCGCGCCGCCAGGTGTTCATCGAGGCGCTGATCCTCGAGGTCCAGCTCGCCAAGGAGCTCGACATCGGGTCGAGCTCGCACGGCGGCCTGCCGGTCGGCAGCGGCGACACCAGCGCGCTGGTGCTCGGCGGCGTCCAGACCCCGAACCTGCGCTCGATCAGCGCGGCGAGCTCGCTGGCGACCGCGACCGGCCTGATCGGCGGTCTGATCGGCGCGCCGCTGACCAACTCGCAGACCATCCTCGGCACCAGCATCCCGTCGTTCGGCGTGCTGTTCCAGGCGCTGGCGACCCAGGACAACACCGACATCCTGTCGGCGCCCCACATCATCGCGATCGACAACGAGAAGACCGAGTTCTCGGTCGGCAACAACATCCCGTACAAGGCGGGGCTGTCGTTCGGCGGCTTCGGCCTGCCGACCGCCGGCGGCGCCGGTGGCCTGCCGACCGGCTCGATCGGCCAGAACATCCAGCGCCAGGACCTGAACCTGTCGCTCAACGTCACGCCGCACATCTCGAGCAACGACGTCGTCCGGCTCGAGATCGAGCAGGAGACCAAGGACATCGGCGGCAAGGACGCCGAGCTCGGCCCGACCTGGACCCAGCGCAAGCTCAAGACCCAGGTCGTGATCCACGATCAGCAGAGCGTCGTGATCGGCGGCCTGATCCAGGAGCGCGACATCTACAGCGTCACCAAGGTGCCGCTGCTCGGCGACATCCCGCTGCTCGGCTACCTGTTCAAGTACTCGACCAAGGCCAAGAAGAAGACCAACCTGCTGATCCTCCTGACGCCGTACATCGTCAAGGATCAGCTCGATCTGCAGTCGATCCGCGAGCGCAAGGTGCGCGAGCGCCAGGAGTTCGTCGAGTCGTTCGCCGCGCTCAACGAGATGAAGTACGAGCCCAAGGTCGACTATCGCCGCAAGCGCGGCCTGATCGAGGAGATCAACCGCGCGCTGCAGTCGGTCGAGGACGACGTCAACGCGGCCAACGCGCTCGGCCGCCGCCGCTGGGTCGACCCGGGTCCGGTCGAGTACGGGCCGTCGCAGATCGAGGCCCCCGAGGACGGCCACGGCGACGGCACGACGGCGCCGCAGCCGCCGCCCAGGCCGCGGATCGACGTCAAGCGCCCCGAGGCCAAGCCGCCGGCGACCCGGCCCGCGAACCCCAGGACCGCGCCGGTCAAGTCCGAGGCCCAGCCGCCGCCGGCGCCGAAGTCCGACGAGTCGTCGAGCGCGCCCGCGGCGCCGGCGCCGGGGCCGGCGAGCGATGGCAAGTCGAGCAGCAGGAGCCCCGGCCTGCCGAAGGCCCCGAAGCTCGGCAAGGATCGCCCGGGCAAGACCCAGCTCGCGGACAACCCGGCGGACCGCGCCGCCGAGGGGCTGCCGGCGACGCCGGCCAGGAAGCGGGGCAAGCCGGTCGCACCGCAGCTCGCCAGCAAGGCGGCCGCGACGCCGGCCAAGACCGACGCCGACGCCAAGGCCGATGCCAAGGCCGACGCCAAGGCCGATGCCAAGGCCAAGGAAGCCCGCAAGCTCCAGGCACCGTCGCGCAAGCCGCTGCCGCCGCGGCGCAGCCACCCGCTGCGCGACACCGGGCCGGCGCTGGCCCAGCAGGAGACGCCGTAATGGCGGCACCGGGCTTTGGCTCCGCGTTTGGCCCGCCGTTCCGGCCGGGCGCGCCCGACATCGGCTCCGGCCCGGCGATCGGCCCGGTCGCGCCGCTGCTCGGCGAGATCCTGATCGCGCGCTGCGGCGTCGCCCCCGACGCGATCGAGCGCGCGCTGGTCAGGCAGCGCGACGAGGGCGGCCTGATCGGCGAGGTCCTGGTCCGGCTCAAGCTGATCGACGAGGACCAGCTCGCGCTCGCGCTGTCGCTGCAGTCCGAGATGCAGCACCTGCGCGATCTGCCGCGCGCCGAGGACATCCCGGTCGAGCTGATCGAGAAGCTGCCGATCAACTTCGCGCGCCAGCGCCTGGTGCTGCCGCTCGGCCGCGGCAGCTCGGGCCGGATCATGGTCGCGGTCGCCGATCCGAGCGCGGTCGATGTGATCGACGCGGTCGCGGTGCTGCTCGGCGAGCCGGTCGAGCCGGTGGTCGCCGCGAGCACCAAGATCGTCGACCAGATCAACAAGACCTACTCGCGGCTGCGCAGCAGCCACGAGCTCGAGGAGGGCGTCCGGAAGGACGACGAGGAGGACGCCGAGTTCCAGTCCGAGGAGCTGGTCGACATGCTCGACGCCAACGACGAGGCGCCGATCATCCGCTGGGTCAACTCGCTGATGTTCCAGGCCGCCAAGGAGCGCGCGTCGGATATCCACATCGAGCCCGGCGAGCGAGAGGTGGTGGTGCGCTACCGGGTCGACGGCGTGCTGCGCGAGACCAAGCGCGCGCCCAAGAAGTTCCAGGCGTCGATCACCGCCCGCGTCAAGATCATGGCCGGGCTCAACATCGCCGAGAAGCGGCTGCCGCAGGACGGCCGGATCCGGCGCAAGATGGCCGGCAAGGACGTCGACATGCGCGTCGCGACCGCGCCGACCGCCGGTGGCGAGCGGATCACGATCCGTCTGCTCGATCGCAGCTCGGTGCTGCTCGGCCTGGCCGACATCGGCTTTGCCGACGATCACCTCGCGCTGATCCGCGGCATCATCAAGCGCCCGCACGGCATCCTGCTGGTCACCGGGCCGACCGGCTCGGGCAAGACCACCACGCTCTACGCCTGCCTGTCCGAGATCAACGCGCCCGACATCAACATCCTCACGGTCGAGGATCCGGTCGAGTACCAGCTCGAGGGCATCTCGCAGACCCAGGTCAACTCGAAGATCGACCTGACGTTCGCGTCGGGCCTGCGCTCGTTCCTGCGCCACGATCCCGACGTCATCATGGTCGGCGAGATCCGCGATCGCGAGACCGCCGAGGTCGCGATCACCGCGTCGTTGACCGGCCACCTGGTGTTCTCGACCGTCCACACCAACGACGCCGCCGGCGGCATCACCCGCCTGATCGACATGGGGATCGAGCCGTTCCTGGTTGCGTCGTCGCTGGTCGGCCTGCTCGCCCAGCGCCTGGTGCGGCGGCCGTGCTACGAGTGCGCGCGCCCGGTGCGCCCTTCCGACGAGATCCTGCGCGAGCTCGGGCTCGAGCCGCGGACGTTCCACGCCGGCGGCTACAGCTTCCCCGCGGTCAAGGGCGAGCGCCACCCGCCGCCGGGCACGGTGTTCGAGCCGGTCGGCTGCGATGCCTGCGGTCAGCTCGGCTACCGCGGCCGGACCGGGATCTACGAGCTCCTGATGATCAGCGATCAGGTGCGCCGGCTGTGCCTCGACAAGTCCGACGCCGGCGCGATCCGCAACGCCGCGGTCGAGCACGGCATGGTGTCGCTGCGGTTCGACGGCGCGCGCAAGGTGGTCCAGGGCATGACGACTCCCGAGGAGGTCATGCTGATGACCGCGGAGAGCGGTGACTGATGCCGATGTACGCGTACAGGGGCGTGGCGCCCTCGGGCAAGACGACCAGCGGGGTCCGCGACGCCGAGTCACCCAAGGTGTTGCGCCAGGCGCTGCGCAAGGACGGCGTGCTGGTGACCAGCTTCGAGCTGTCGCGCGGCGGCAAGCTCGCCAAGGAGCAGAACGCCCGGAAGGGCGGGCTGTCGCGCGACGTCGACCTCGGCGGGCTGATCGGCGGCGTCCGCAAGGTCGAGATCGCCGCGTTCACCCGCCAGATGGCGACCCTGATCAAGGCCGGCATCCCGCTCGCCGATGCCCTCGGCGCGCTGGTCGAGCAGATCGGCAACGTCCGGCTCAAGGCGCCGGTGTCCGAGGTCCGCGCGGCGGTCAACGAGGGCAGCTCGTTCGGCGACGCGCTGGCCAGGCACCCCAGGCTGTTCGACGAGCTGTTCGTGTCGATGGTGCGCGCCGGCGAGGTCGCCGGCAACCTCGACGAGGTCCTGACCCGGCTCGCCGACTTCCTCGAGGGCTCGCAGAAGCTCAAGTCCAAGATCCAGAGCGCGATGGTCTATCCGGCCGTGATGGTCGTGGTCGGCACGGTGATCATGGCCGTGCTGATGATCAAGGTGATCCCGAACATCACCTCGATGTTCAAGCAGCAGGGCAAGACCCTGCCGATCAACACCCGGATGTTGATCGCGACCTCGGACCTGTTCCGCAACTGGTGGTGGGGGATCCTGATCGCGGTGATCGCGGCGATCGCCGCGTTCGCGAAGTGGCGGCAGGCCAAGGACGGCCGCCAGGTCTGGGACCGCTTCACGCTGCGCCTGCCGGTGGTCGGCGAGCTGGTCCGCACGATCAACGTCGGCCGGTTCGCGCGCACGCTCGGCACGATGCTGCAGTCCGGCGTGCCGATGCTGCGCGCGCTCGACACCGCCAAGCAGATCGTCGGCAATGTGATGATCCAGCAGGCGATCGAGGACGCCAAGCGCGCCGTCACCGAGGGCGAGTCGCTCGCCCAGACGCTGAAGAAGTCGGGCCAGTTCCCCGCGACGATGATCCACATGGTCGCGGTCGGCGAGAAGGCCGGCCAGCTCGAGCAGATGCTCGCGCGCGTCGCCGAGACCTACGAGTCCGAGGTCGATACCAAGCTGTCGCGGTTCACCGCCCTGCTCGAGCCCCTGATGCTCGTGGTCATGGGCGGCGCCGTCGCATTCATCGTGTTCTCGATCCTGCAACCCATCATGGACCTCGGTCAGCTGTCGGGTCCGAAGTAACGCCGCCCCAAGGCCTCAAGGAGATCGTCATGCAAACCCTACGCACTCGCCTCACCCGCACCCTCGCCCGTGGTCAACGCGGCATGACGCTGCTCGAGATCATGATCGTGCTCGCGATCCTCGCGCTCGTGATGGGGCTCCTGGTCGGCCCCAAGGTCATGAAGATGTTCGCCGGGTCCAAGGTCGACATCACCAAGATCAAGCTCAAGAAGTACGCGTTCGAGGCTTACCCATCGTGGTCGGCGTCGCACCCCGACAAGGCGTGCCCCGAGAAGCTCGCCGATCTCAACGAGTACATGAACGACGAGAGGGACTCCAACGACGCCTGGCAGCGGCCGATCAAGCTGATGTGCGGCCCGAGCCTTCCGGCCGGCGCCAAGGGCGTCGCCGTGATGTCGGCGGGCGAGGACGGCAAGGAAGGCACCGAGGACGATCTCAAGTCCTGGGAGTGAGCCGGCCGCACCACGTGGAACCGATCCTGCAAACAACCGCCTGTCCGCCATGACTCACCCCGCTGCATCGCCACGCGCTCGAACCGGGCGCCCTCGAGCCCGACATCCCCGTGGGATGACGGTGCTCGAGATCATGATCGTCCTGGCGATCATCGGCGGGCTGTTCTTCATCGCGCGCTCGGGGTTTCGCCTGATGACCAAGGCCGACCTGGTCGAAGACGCCAACGAGCTGACCGCGGTGATGCGCCGTGCCAGCCAGCTCGCGGTCGAGCACGGCGACCTGCACCGCGTCGTGCTCGATCTCGACAGCCAGGCGTACGTCGTCGAGGTCTGCCAGGGCCAGGCCTCGATCGCGCGCAACGAGCTGCTCAAGGTCGACGACGAGGAGGCCAAGCGCGCGCTCGAGCGCGCCCGGCAGCGGCTCAACGGCCTGCCGCCCGACGCGCTCGCGACCGGCGATGCCGAGGAGTCGACCCGCCGGGCCGCCGCGCTCGCCGGGCACCACGTCGCGGACCGGACGTGCCGGCCCGCCGACGACAGCATCACCGGCGACGCCAACGGCAAGGGCTGGGCCCGCAAGCTGCGCAAGGACAAGGGCATCAAGTTCAAGGAGATCTGGGTCCAGCACCGCGACGACAGCGCCACCAAGGGCCAGGTCGCGATCTACTTCTTCCCGCTCGGCAGCTCGGAGAAGTCGGTGATCGAGCTGACCGACGGCAGCGAGGTGTTCACCGTGCTGGTGTTCGGGTTGACCGGACGGGTCGAGCTGCACGACGGCACGCTGCGCGACATCAACGACCACATGCTCAAGAACGCGATGGGCGACAAGGATGCCAAGCGGGAGACCGAGAAATGACCAGGCGCGGCCCCCGCGGCTTCACCCTGCTCGAGGTCATGATCGGTCTCGCGCTGCTCGGCCTCGCGCTCACCGTGGTGATCAAGAGCGCGGCCGGCAACATCTTCAACGCGCAGCAGGCCCACATGATGGGGATCGTGACCGATCTCGCGCGCGGCAAGATGTACGACCTCGAGGAGAAGCTCGTCAAGGACGGGTTCTCCGACATGGAGCAGCACGAGGAGGATCAGCCGTTCACCGACGAGGGCTGGCCGGCGATCCACTACTCGTACAAGATCGAGCTGGTCGAGCTGCCGGGCTTCGATCAGCTCCAGGCGCTGGCCCAGGGCAGCGGCAGCGCGGGCCGCGCGGGCTCGGGCTCGGCCGGCTCGGCCGGCTCCGGCGGCGATGAAGGCGGCGGGTTCCAGAACAGCATGCTCGGCGGCATGATGGCGCAGTTCGGCGGCCTGGGCGGCGGTCTCGGTGGCGGCAGCGGCAAGGGCGGCGACATCAACGCCGCGGCCGGCGCGTCGTTCATCCAGGGCCAGTACTCGATGTTCCAGCAGATCCTGAAGGTGACGATCCGCAAGGTCAGCTTGACGGTGAACTGGCAGGTCATGGGCAGCGATCGCGACATGAAGGTCGTCGCGTTCCTGACCGACGCGGGCGCGATGGACAAGGTGATCAGCGGCATGGGCTCGCAGGACCTCGACGACGCGAAGGCCGGCAGCGGCAGCGGCAGCGGGTCGGGGCGCCCCAACCCCGGCGGCGGCGGCGGAGGTGGCGGCGCGGGCGGCGGCCGCGGGTCGAGCAGCCCGGGAGGCGGCAAGTGACGCGCGCCCGCCGACGCAGCTCGCAGGCCGGGATGACCCTGCTCGAGATCATGATCGCGATCGCGATCATGGTCGTGATGATGACCCTGGCGTGGAAGACGATCGCCAACACCAGCGAGAGCCGGAAGGTCTTCGAGAAGTACGAGGAGCGCAACCACGAGCTGCGCATGGCGCTCGGCCGGATCGTCCACGATTTCGAGGCCGCGTACCTGTCGCAGAACGAGGACATGAACGCGACCAACCCGCGGACGATGTTCATCGCCAAGTCGAGCATGCGGATGCCCGAGGTCCGGTTCTCGACCCTGGACCACCGCGTGCTGTGGGCCGACGCCAACGAGTCGGAGCAGACCGTGATCTCGTACCTCCCGCACGACGACCCCGAGCACGCCGGGGTCACCAACTGGGTGCGGCGCGAGCAGCGCCGGATGTCCAACGAGCAGCCCGAGAGCGAGCCGGCGGACTTCGACGTGCTGGTCCACGACCTCGCCGGCGCCAAGCTCGAGTTCTTCAACTGGAAGACCACCGAGTGGCAGGACACCTGGAACACGACGCAGGTCGACGCCCAGAAGGGCTTCCTGCCGAGCCGGGTCCGGATCACGATCACGGTCAAGGGCCCCGACGATCGCGACGTCAAGCTGACCACCGAGGCCCGGGTCTGGATGCAGGAGACCCTCAACTTCACGGTGTCGGGGGCATGACGATGCGGACCAAGGCCATGACCCTCGCGGCCGCGATCAAGCGCTTCCTGCTGCGCGAGCGTACGCTCGGCCGCCCCCGGCGGTCGCCGGCCCGGCGCCGGCGCAACCGCCAGCGCGGCGTCGCGCTGGTCGCCGTGATGGTCGCGATCGCGATCGCGCTGGTCGTCGTCAACGAGTTCGGGACCTCGACCAGCGTCGATCTGATGGCGGCGGCGAACTACCGCGACCAGATGCGCGCCCACTTCCTCGCGCGCTCGGCGATGAACCTGTCCGAGCTGGTGATCCGCGTCCAGCAGCGGATCGACAACGTCCAGCAGCTGCGCGACTCCGGGATCCGGATCACCGACTTCGCCGACCAGGTGCTGCTCGCGTTCTGCGGCAACCCCGAGCAGGTCCAGGGCATGATCGGGCTGTCGTCGAGCGACGTCAAAGGCCTCGGCGTCGACATCGGCACCTGCGGCATCGTCGGCCAGCAGATCACCACCGAGGACGACAAGATCAACCTCAACTGCGCCAACGGCCCCAAGGCCGCGCAGCTCGCGCTCAAGACCACGCTCGATGCGCTGGTCTACTTCCCGGCCTACGATCCGGTGTTCGAGGAGGCCGACGCCGAGGGCTACCGCCGCGATCGCGCGACCCAGGTCGCGGCGATCATCGACTACATCGACGCCGACGGCTCGCACCTGCAGGACATCGGCACCACCGAGGAGTACGGCTACGAGAGCCTCAAGGACCACTACAAGCCGAAGAACACGTATCTCGACACGCTCGGCGAGCTCCGGCTGGCCCGCGGCGTCGACGACCGGTTCTGGACCCTGTTCTCGCCGTCGTTCACGGTCTACGGCGGCTGCAAGACCAACATCAGCGCGGTGTCGAACACCCAGCTGATCGCGGCGCTGTTGCTGATCACCGCCAAGAACAAGAACGATCCGATGCTGTCCGATCCGATCCGGCTGTTCCAGCTCGCGGGCCTGGTCGCCAAGGCGCGGCAGTTCGGGATGTCGTTCAACAAGCCCGAGGAGTTCGCCGACTTCGTCAAGGACCCGGCGGCGCAGCTCGGCCTCCTGGCGGGCAAGTCCGGCACGCTGGCGGGCAGCGCGGCCGGCGCCGCGATCAGCTCCGGGATCCCCGGGCTGACCAGCGGCCAGAAGCTCGGCCTCGAGCTCAACCTCGACCTGCTCAAGTCGATCGCGACCGCGGGGCCGCGCCGGACCTACCGGGTCGAGGCGTTCGGCGAGATCGAGCGCAAGCAGAAGGCGGCCGACGGCTCGCCGGTGTTCCCGGCGATCCGGTCGACGGTCACCGGGGTCTGGGATACCAAGTTCGTTCCGCAACACACACGGAAGCCCGGGCCCAAGGGCGCCTGGGTGTTCCTGAGGGAAGACTGACCATGGCGAGTCGCGTATTCGCAGTCGATCTCGGCGCGTGGAGCGTCAAGCTGGCGGTCGCCAGCCCGGGCATCCGGGGCGCCACGCTCTACAACGTGGTCGAGCGCCTGGTGCCGCCGGGCGACGAGCCGGTCGAGCTCCGGGCCAAGGCGGTGCTCGCCGCGCTCGTCACCGAGCTCCGGCTGCGCGACGATCCGGGCTACATCGGGGTCTACGGCGACCAGGTGTTCACCCAGATCCTCGAGTTCGGGTTCAAGAACCTGCGCCGCGCCGATCTCGACAAGGCGGTCGGCGGCGAGCTCGAGGGGGTCGTGCCGGTCGACCTCGAGGACATGGTCTACGCGTTCGAGCCGCTGCCCTCGCTGGCGTCGGCGTCGGCGTCGGCGTCGGCGTCCGCGGCCGGGCTAGCCGGGGCGGCGCCGGTCGCCGCGTTCGAGGGACTCCAGCAGCAGCGCGGCCGGGTCGCGCCCCCGTCCGAGGGCATGCGCGTCCTCAGCTACGTGATGCGCCGCGAGCGCGCCGAGCACCTGATCGAGCTCGGCAAGGGCTGCGGGTTCGATCCGCGGGGCCTCCTGGCCTGCGGCGGCGCGGCGATCCGCCTGGTCGCCAGCACGCCGTCGCTGGCCCGGACGCGCAGCGACGGCGCCGTCGCGGTGATCGACATCGGCCACGAGCGCAGCGACGTCGCGGTCGTCGCCGCCGGCAAGGCGGTGTTCAGCCGCAGCGTGATGCGCGCCGGCAAGCAGGTCACCGACGCGATCGCCCGGCACTGGAAGCTGCCGTGGATCGATGCCGAGCGCGCCAAGCACAGCGACGGCTTCGTCGCGTCGACCGCCGAGCCCGCGACCAGCGAGGCCTGGCAGCGGATCCACCAGGTGACGATCGCCGAGCTCCAGCCGTTCGCGCGCGATCTGCGCCAGACGCTCGCGGCGTGCCGCGCCCGCACCGGGTTCCAGCCGATCGCGGTGCTGCTGGTCGGCGGCGGCGCGCGGCTGCGCGGGATGGCGTCGTTCCTGACCGAGCAGCTCGGGATCCCGGCGTGGCGGCCCACCGCCGAGGACGTGATCGCGCTCGCCGGCCCGCGGCTCGGCGCCGAGGCCGCGAGCCACGCGCCGATCGACAGCAGCGCGATGACGATCGGCATGGCGTTCGACGCCGCCGGCGGCCGGCCGATGTTCGACCTGCGCTCGGGCGCGCTCGCGGTCAAGGTCGACTTCTCGTTCCTGCGCGCCAAGGCCGTGCCGCTCGGCGCCGCGGTGCTCGCGATCGCCGCGTTCGCCGCCGGCAGCGCGTACGCCGACCTCTACCGGCTGCGCAAGGCCGAGAAGGTGCTGAGCACCCGGCTGGTCGCCGAGTCCGAGGAGCAGTTCGGCGGGGCCCGGACCGCCGAACAGGTGCTCGACACCAACGGCCCGGGCGGCGGCGGCGCGATGTCGCCGATGCCCCGGCTCACCGCGTACGACCTCCTGCTCGACATCAGCTCGCACATCCCGGGCAAGGACAAGATCACGCTCGACATCGAGCGGATGACGATCGACGACCAGAAGATCGACATCAACGGCACGACCAAGTCGGCCGAGGAGATCGACTTGTTGATCAGCGAGATCCGGAAGATCGAATGCTTCAAGAACAACGTGACGCGCGGACCGACCGACACGCTGCCCAGCGGCGCCAAGCGGTTCAAGCTCACGATCACCGCGCAATGCATGGGAGCTAGCTAGCCATGTCGGCAGTCTCGGAACGTGCACGTGACTTTTGGGACCGGATCTCGCCGCGCGAGCGCGGGCTGGTCATGGCCGCCGCGGTGATCGCGCCGCTCACGCTGGTGATCTGGCTCGGGCTGGCGATCGGCGATGGCCTGTCGAGCATGCAGGCGCGCAACGACAAGATGCGCCGGGCGCTCGCCGTGCTCGCCGACCTCAAGGCGCGCGGCCCGCGCCAGCCGGTCGACGACGTGGTGTCCGGCATGCCGGTCGAGCCGCTCAGCCTCGAGACCTACCTCAGCAACGCGGCGACCACGGCGGGGTTCGTGCTCAAGGGCACCACGCCGCGCAACCCGGTCCCGCGCAACGGCTTCATCACCGCCTCGGTGTCGGTCAACCTCCCCGACCTGACCCTCGATCAGCTCAAGAAGTTCCTCCAGGAGGTCGAGACCAAGTCCAAGTACGTCGCGGTCACCCGGATGGAGATCACGCGGCGCGAGTACAAGGGCAAGGACAAGCTCGACGCCGCGCTCGAGGTCTCGACCTACGCCAAGGAAGCGGTCAAGAAGCCCGACGCCGGCGCCGGCAGCGGCTCGGCCGAGAAGGGCGGCTGACATGATGTCCGTGTTCGCCAACCTCGGCAGAAACCTCGGCCCGCGCGCGCGCCGCGTGCTCCGCTACCTCGGGTTCGCCGTGCTCGGCCTGGTCGCCTTCGTGTTCGCGCTCCAGCTGACGTTTCCGTTCGACCGGATCAAGGACAAGGCGATCGACGCGCTGTCCGAGAAGTACGAGGTCGCGATCGGGGACGTCGAGCGCAGCATCATCCCCGGCCGGGTGTACTTCAAGGCGGTGTCGCTGCGGACCCGGCCGACCAAGGTCGGCGATGTCGCGACGACGTTCTACATCGAGCGGCTCGGCATCGACGTCGGGCTGTTCGCGCTGGCCCACGGCACGATCGCGGTCAAGCTCGACGCCAAGATCGGCGCGGGTCACATCACGGGCAAGATCGCGCTGGCCAACGACGGCACGGTGGTCAAGCTCGACGGCGACGACCTGCCGTCGGCCAACCTGCCGATGCGCGAGGTCCTCGGCCTGCCGATGAGCGGCAAGGTCCGGTTCGCGCTCGACCTCGCGCTGCCCAACGACCGCAAGACCGGCAAGCCCAACGCCGCCAAGGCCGACGGCAACTTCGAGTTCGCGTGCCCGTCGGGCTGCACCGTCGGCGACGGCAAGTCCAAGCTCAAGCTGACCACCAACAACGCGCGCCAGCAGGCGTTCCTCGACGAGGGCGGCGGCGGTATCGACTTCGGCAAGGTCAACATCGACTCGCTGTTCGCCAACGTCGAGATCAAGAGCGGCAAGCTCGACATCACGCGGTTCGAGACCAGGTCGCCCGACGGCGAGCTCCACGTCGCGCTCGACATGGCGCTCAACCAGGACCTCCAGGCATCGGTGGTCACCGGCTGCCTCCGGTTCAAGGGCAGCGACGTGCTGCTCAAGCGCGAGGCCAAGACCCACGCGGCGATCTCGACCACGGGCGCGCCGCTCGGCCCCGACAACCTGTTCCACATCAAGCTCGACGGACCGATCCGCCAGATGCGCCGCCTCGGCGTGGTCTGCGGCCCCGGCGCGGGCGGCACGGACGGCTCCGGCAGCCCGCCGGCGCGGCCCAACCTGACGATCACGCCCGAGGCGCCCAAGCCGGTCCCGATGACGCCGCCGACGCAGGTGCCCCAGCCGATGCCGCCGGCCGCCCAGCCGCCGATGCCGACCGGGGATGGTGCCGGCAGCGAGGCGCACGTGCAGCCGCCGATGCCGGTCGGCGAGGGCCCACCGCCGGTGGTGATGCCGTCGCCGGGCCCGCCGCAGGCCGCGCAGCCCGCCCCGCCGCCGGCGGCGCCTCCGCCGGTCGCGCCCGGCTCGGCGATGCAGCCCAGCCCCAACCCGAACGCCCCGGCTCCGCAGTAGCGCTAGGGGCCGAGGCCGACCCACTCCGCGCCGTCGTCCCCGACCTCCTTCTTCCAGATCGGCACGCGCTGCTTGAGCCGGTCGATCATCGCGCGGCACGCGGCGAACGCTTCGGCGCGATGCGGCGCCGCGGCGGCGATCACCACGGCGACGTCGCCGACCGCGAGCCGGCCGACGCGGTGCTCGACCGCGAGCCGGGCGCCGGCGACCTCGGCCTCGATCTCGTCGCACAGCCGCGTCATCTCGCGGACCGCCATCGTGCCGTAGGCCTCGTACTCGAGGTGATCGATCAGGGCGCCGTGGCTGTGGCGGCGGACCATGCCGGTGAACGTGACGATGCCGCCCATCGCCGGGCCGCCGACCGCCGCGACGCAGCGATCGAGCGACAGCGGCGACGCGAGCAGCTGGACATGGCGGCCCGGCGGCCCGGCCCCGGCATCGGCGTCGGCCTCGCTGCCGGCGCCGCCGGCGACCGGCGGGATCAGCGCCAGCTCGTCGCCATCGGCGAGCTCGCGGTCGTCGTCGGTGAAGTCCTGGTTGACCGCGACGCGGAACTTGCCGCGCAGCCGGTCGATCACCGCATGCCGCGCGGCGAGCGCCGCGATCGCATCCTGCACCCGGGAGCCCGCGGCGAGCGCGACCACGTCGTCCTCGCGTCCGATCTGCTCCCGGAACACGGCGAAGTAGAGCACGCGGATCCGCATGCCCCGGTCGTAGCGTCGTCCGGCGGCGGCGTCCAGCGCCGGCGTCGCGCATGTCGCGCAGCTCGCCCGGCCATAGCCGGATCACCGGCGGGCGCGACCGTCATGGCGCGGTGGTAGCGTTCGCGGCGATGGCGCGTGACGCGATGCTCGATCATGTCGCGAAGCTGTACCGGGCGATCTACGCCGTGGTGCGGCGGATCCCCGCCGGCCGGGTCGCGACCTACGGCCAGGTCGCCGAGCTCGCCGGCATCCCGGGCGGTGCGCGCGTCGCCGGTGCGGCGTTGAAGGTCAGCAAGCCCGGCGACCGGCTCCCCTGGCAGCGCGTGATCGGCAAGGCGGGCCCCCACCGCGGCCGGATCGCGATCCACGATCCGGTCGGCGCCGCCGTCCAGCGCCAGCTGCTCGACAAGGAGGGCGTCGACATCGGCGACAGCGGCCTCATCGCGCTCGATCGCTACGGCTGGCTGCCGCTCGGCTCCACCGCCCGGCCCGCGCGTCGCCGCCGCCGCGGCACCGGCTCGCGCCCGCGGCGCTGACGCGCGACAGCTTGATCAGGCCGCGGCGCACGGCCTCGACCACGGCCTCGGTTCTCGTCGACGAGCCCAGCTTCGTTGATCCATGAGAGGACTTTCCCGTCCCCTCTGGACCGGCAGAGCCGGTCCATTCACCCCCGCCGCGCGTCGCGTCGCGCGGCCTGCGCATGCGGGCCGTGCCCACGCACACTGTCTCTACAGCTTGATCAGGCCGCGGCGCACGGCCTCGACGACCGCCTCGGTCCGCGTCGACGAGCCCAGCTTCATCATCACGCCGTTGACGTGGAACTTGGCGGTGTGATCGCTGATGCCGAGCCGGTCGGCGACCAGCTTGTTCGACAGACCCTCGGCGAGCAGCTGCACGACCTGGCGCTCGCGCTCGGTCAGCTCGCCACGGCCTTTGGGCTCGCGCGGCGGCTGGTTCGGCACCAGGCTCGACGCGAGCTCGGTGTCCATCACGGTCAGCCCGCTGCGCACGGCGGCCAGCGCGGCGTGGATCCCCGGGCCGACCTGATCGCGCAGCACCACGCCGCGCGCACCG
>DASWRS010000333.1:0-6633 GCA_036403075.1 Kofleriaceae bacterium | reverse complement strand
CGTCTCGTTACGTCAGCCTGTCAGCTCACACTTCGTTTCTAAGTAGTCGCCTCGTCTCGCCTAATCGTCTTTTTTCAACGTGCCGTTACATCGCCGTCGCTAGCCAGGAGGGGTCATGCTCGTGAAGTCTGCCGCCGTTGCTCCAGCCCAGGAGTCGAAGTCCGTCCGCAAAGCCGTCCAAAGCCGCGTCATCAAGGACCAGCGGCCGGGTCTCACCTTCGATCGGTACTTCACCCGACAGGGTGCAGATCCGTTCGAGACGGTGGACTGGGAGCGACGCGACGCCGTCATCAGCGGCGCCGACGGAAAGATCTTCTTCGAGCAGCGCAACGTCGAGTTCCCCAAGACGTGGTCGCAGACCGCCACCAACGTCGTCGTGCAGAAGTACTTCCGCGGCACGCTGGGCACGCCGAAGCGTGAGGACTCCGTCCGCACGATGATCGCGCGCGTCGCCGACACGATCTATGGCTGGGGCAAGACCGACGGCTACTTCAAGAGCGAGCAGGACGCGTGGGCCTTCCGCGACGAGCTCGTACACCTCCTCCTCCATCAGAAGATGGCGTTCAACTCGCCGGTCTGGTTCAACGTCGGCGTCGAGCCGCACCCGCAGTGCTCGGCGTGCTTCATCAACTCGGTCGAGGACTCGATGGGCTCGATCCTCGGGCTGGCCAAGACCGAGGGCATGCTGTTCAAGTACGGCTCGGGCACGGGCTCGAACCTGTCATCGCTGCGCAGCTCGCGCGAGCACCTGAACGGCGGCGGCACCGCGTCGGGGCCGGTGTCGTTCATGCGCGGGTTCGATGCGTTCGCCGGCGCGATCAAGTCGGGCGGCAAGACCCGCCGCGCGGCCAAGATGGTGATCCTCAACATCGATCACCCCGACGTGGTCGACTTCATCGACTGCAAGGCGGTCGAGGAGAAGAAGGCCTGGGCGCTGATCGACGCGGGCTACGACGGCGGCTTCAACGTGGTCGGCGGCGCCTACGACTCGGTCAACTACCAGAACGCGAACCACTCGGTCCGGGTCACCGACGACTTCATGACCGCGGTGCAGCGCGACGGCGAGTGGCACACCCGCGCGGTGATCGACGGCCGCAAGTTCGACAAGTACCCGGCGCGGTCGCTGATGCGCAAGATGGCCGAGGCGGCGTGGATCTGCGGCGATCCGGGGATCCAGTACGACACGACGATCAACGACTGGCATCCGTGCATCAACACGGCGCGGATCAACGCGTCCAACCCGTGCTCGGAGTACATGTTCCTCGACGACTCAGCATGCAACCTGGCATCGCTGAACCTGCGCAAGTTCCAGCACGCCGAGGGCGCGTCCGGCGGTGAGGCCGGCGAGTTCGACACCGAGGCGTTCCGGCGCGCCTGCCAGACCACGATCATGGCGATGGAGATCATCGTCGACAACTCGAGCTATCCGACCGAGCGGATCGCCGAGAACAGCTACAAGTTCCGCCCGCTCGGGCTCGGCTTCGCGAACCTGGGGGCATTGCTCATGTCCCGTTCACTGCCGTACGACTCCGAGCCCGGGCGGGCGTACGCCGCGGCGATCACCGCGCTGATGTGCGGCGAGGCCTACCGGACCTCGGCGCGGATCGCGGCCGACGCGACCGGTCCGTTCGCCGGCTACGCCGACAACGAGACCCCGTTCCTCCACGTGATGCGCAAGCACCGGGCGGCGTGCGATCGGATCGACACCGCGTTCGTGCCCTACGACCTGATGCAGGCGGCGCGCGACGCCTGGGACGGCGCGATCGAGGTCGGTCAGAAGTACGGGTTCCGCAACGGCCAGACCACGGTGCTGGCGCCGACCGGCACGATCGCGTTCCTCATGGACTGCGACACGACCGGCGTCGAGCCCGACATCGCGATCGTCAAGTACAAGCGCCTGGTCGGCGGCGGCCTGATCAAGATCGTCAACCACACCGTGCCCGAGGCGCTGGCCAAGCTCGGCTACACCGAGCGCGAGGTCGAGGCGATCGTCGCCCACATCGACGCGCGGGACACGATCGAGGGCGCGCCGCACCTCAAGGACGAGCACCTGCCGGTGTTCGACTGCGCGTTCCGATCGTCGAACGGCGCGCGCTCGATCCACTACATGGGCCACATCCGTATGATGTCGGCGGTCCAGCCGTTCCTGTCGGGGGCGATCTCCAAGACCGTCAACCTGCCGACCGACTGCACCGTCGAGGACATCGAGGACGCGTACATCCAGGCCTGGAAGCTCGGCCTCAAGGCGATCGCGGTGTACCGCGATGGCTGCAAGCGCACCCAGCCGCTGTCGACCAGCATGAAGCAGGCGACCAGCGATGGCTCCAAGATCACGGTCGATCCGGCCGAGATCATCGCCCAGCTGCGAGCGACGATCGATCCGCTCGAGCTGCTCGCGCCCGAGGAGCGCCGGCTGGTCGAGGCGCTGCGCGCGCGCAAGACCCGCCCGGCCGGCCCGCCGATGGCCAACCGCTACAAGTTGCCGGACGAGCGGGCCTCGTTCACCCACAAGTTCTCGATCGGCGGCCACGAGGGCTACGTCACCGTCGGCATGTACGAGGACCAGTCACCGGGTGAGATCTTCGTCCGCATGGCGAAGGAGGGCTCGGTGATCGCGGGCCTGATGGACTCGTTCGCCACCGCGATCTCGCTCGCGCTGCAGCACGGCGTGCCGCTCCACGTCCTGATCGAGAAGTTCAAGGGCACGCGGTTCGAGCCGTCGGGGTTCACCGGCAACCAGGAGATCCCGATCGCGACGTCGATCATGGACTACCTGTTCCGCTGGCTGGCGATCCGGTTCCCGTCGGACGGGCCCTCGATCTACGAGCGCCACCCGGCGGCGCGGGCCGCCCAGCTCGATCTGCCGAAGATTCCGCTGATGTCGAAAGACTTCGTGCCGGGTGAAGCCCCAGGCGCTCGGCCGGCGATCCCGGTCGAGGTCGTCGACCGCACGCGTGACCGCGCGTGGGTGCAGGAGACCGACGCGCCGCCGTGCCACGAGTGCGGCACGCTGATGGTGCGCAACGGCGCCTGCCACAAGTGTCCGAACTGCGGCTCGACCAGCGGCTGCTCGTAGCACCCGGAACCGTCCATACTCGGTCTATACTCGGCCCGCCTCTGATCGAGCTGCCGTCTGGCTCCTTCGGACGGGAGGACCGCATGCACCAGCAAGACGAGGCCGAGTCCGGGCGCGGGCAGGACGCGCCCGACTCCGAGCAGGGCGAGGTGCAGGCCCGCGAGGCAGCGGTGGAGCAAGGCCGCGAAGTAGCCGCGCAAGGCCGCGAAGTAGCCGCGCAGGGCCGCGAGGCAGCCGCGCCGGGCGGCGAGGCAGCGGTGCAGGGCCGCGAGGCAGCCGCGCAGGGCCGCGAGGCGGCAGCTGCGCAGGCCCGCGACCAGAGCCGGGTTGGCGCCCTGCGCGCCGCCGTGCTCGCCTTCGCCCGCGCGCGGCTCGCGCCGCTGTCGCCGGAGGACGCGGCGGCGATCACGGCGCTCGGCGATGAGCACCAGCTTCGCGAGCTGGTCGACACGCTGACCGAGGCCGCGACGGTGAGCGACGCGCGCGCCGTGCTCGACGCCGCGATCGCGGGCGCCGGCCGATGACGCTTGGCCGCGCGGGTCTGGTGCTTGCGCTCGCCGCCTGCGGCCACGCCGAGGCGCCGGCGCCGGCCGCGCCGAAAGGCCCCACTGCGTGCGAACGGGCATCGGACAGCATGGTCAACGCGATGCTGGTGCGGCTGCCGGCCGGCGACACGCCGACGGAGCGGGCCGACGCGCTCCGCAACCTGATCCGCGAGCGCTGCGAGCAGGACGGCTGGTCGGCCGAGGCGACGCGGTGCCTGATCGCGATGCAGCGGCTCGAGGACGCCGGGCCGTGCGCCAGGCTCCTGACCGACGCGCAGCAGGCGGCGCTGGTCCGCGACCAGGACGCCCAGGGTGCCCACGACGCCCACGACCCGCGGGGCACCGGGCCCGCGAACGCCGCGTCCAGGGCCGAGCCAAAGCCTCTGCCCGAGGCCGGCTCGGGGGCGCCCGTCTCGCGCTAGCCAACTTCGCGCCGGGCGTGGAAACCGCAACGAAAATGCCCGGTCCGAGCCCCGCGTGCGACGTACGCTGACGTGTGGCCGGCGGGGGAACGAGCGGGAAGTCACCGCCGCGCATGCCGGTGTGCTAACCGTTGCCGACGATGTCCGCGGCACGTGGCTTGTTCTCGTACCGGCCGTACTGGGCCGAGCGGTTCGGCATCGCGCCGTTCCTGCCGACCAGCCAGGCCGAGATCGACGAGCTCGGCTGGGACAGCTGTGACGTCGTCCTGGTGACCGGCGACGCGTACATCGATCACCCGAGCTTCGGCATGGCGCTGGTCGGCCGGCTGCTCGAGGCCCACGGGTTCCGCGTCGGCATCCTCGATCAGCCGGACTGGCGCAGCGCCGAGCCGTTTCGCGCGCTGGGCCGGCCGAACCTGTTCTGGGGGATCACCGCCGGCAACATGGACTCGATGGTCAACCGCTACACCAGCGACCGCCGGATCCGCCGCGACGATGCCTACTCGCCCGACGGTGCGCCGGGGCTGCGGCCGGATCGAGCCGTGCTGGTCTATGCCCAGCGCTGCCGCGAGGCGTTCGGCGACGTCCCGCTGGTGATCGGCGGGATCGAGGCCAGCCTGCGGCGGATCGCGCACTACGACTACTGGTCCGACAAGGTCCGGCGCTCGATCTTGGTCGACGCCGCGGCGGACCTGCTGGTCTACGGCAACGCCGAGCGCGCGATCGTCGAGATCGCGCACCGGCTCGCCGCCGGCACGCCGATCGACCAGATCCGCGACCTCCGCGGCACCGCGTTCGCGGGTCAGCGCAGCGGCTTTGCCGAGATCGACTCGACCGCGATCGACCACCCGGGCCGGGTCGAGCCGTTGCCGGATCCGTACGCGATGTCCGAGGAGCGCGACGCGGCGCCGTGCAGCACGGGAGCGGGGCCGGAGGGCGATGGCGCCGGTGCCGGCCCGGCCGACCGGCTCGTGCCGGTCGTGCAGCTGTTGCAGCGCCGGCCCAGGCGCGTGCGCTCCGAGCAGGTGATCCGGCTGCCGAGCTTCGAGCAGGTGTCGTCCGATCTGGCGCTCTACGCCCACGCCTCGCGGATCCTCCACCTCGAGTCCAACCCCGGCAATGCGCGGGCGCTGGTCCAACGCCATGGCACGGGCGACGTGTGGATCCAGCCGCCGCCGCTGCCGCTCACCACGCAGGAGATGGACGCGCTGTATGAGCTGCCGTTCGCCCGTGTGCCGCACCCGCGCCACCAGACGAGCAAGATCCCGGCCTACGAGATGATCAAGTTCTCGGTGACGATCCTGCGCGGCTGCTTCGGCGGCTGCAGCTTCTGCTCGATCACCGAGCACGAGGGCCGGGTCATCCAGAGCCGGTCCGAGGCGTCGATCCTCGCCGAGATCGAGCGGATCCGCGACCACACGCCCGGGTTCCACGGCGTGATCACCGATGTCGGCGGGCCGACCGCGAACATGTACCGCATGGCGTGCGCGACCCGCGAGATCGAGGCGGCGTGCCGCAAGCCGTCGTGCGTGTACCCCGAGATCTGCGACAACCTCGGCACCGACCACGCGCCGCTGGTCGCGCTGTACAAGAAGGCGCGCGCGATCCCCGGGATCAAGCGCGTGTTCGTCGCGTCCGGCGTGCGCTACGACCTCGCCGTCCGGTCGCCGGAGTGGATCCGCGAGCTCGCGCAGCACCACACCGGCGGCTACCTCAAGATTGCGCCCGAGCACACCGAGGACGGCCCGCTGACCCACATGATGAAGCCGGGGATCGGCGCGTACGATCGGTTCAAGGAGCTGTTCGATCGCTACTCGCAGGAGGCCGGCAAGGAGCAGTACCTGATCCCGTACTTCATCGCCGCGCACCCCGGCACCACCGACGAGGACATGGTGAACCTCGCGCTGTGGCTCAAGCGCAACGGGTTTCGCCCCGATCAGGTGCAGGCGTTCCTGCCGTCGCCGATGGCAAGCGCGACCGCGATGTACCACACGGGGCTCAACCCGCTGCGCTCGCTCAAGCAGCGCGAGCGCGTCCACGTGGTCAAGGGCCTCGGCCAGCGCCGGCTCCACAAGGCGTTCCTGCGTTACCACGATCCGAACAACTGGCCGATGTTGCGCGAGGCGCTGCGCCGGATGGGCCGCACGGACCTGATCGGCGGTGGCAAGCACCAGCTCGTGCCGTCGTGGCAGCCCGCGGGCACCGGCGAGGCGCGCGAGGGCCGCCGGGGCCGGCTGCAGCCCGGCGTGGCGCTGACCCAGCACACCGGGCTGCCGCCGATGCCGCACCGCAAGCCGCGCCGCTGAGCCGGCGCGCACGTGGCCGGCGGCGGATGCACGCCGGGACGCGCACGGCGCGACGCACGCCGGGACGCACACGGCGCGATGCACGCCGGACGCACACGGCGCGATGCACGCGGCGACGCGCACGGCGCGAGGCACGCCGCAAGGCACGCGGCACTGTACGGTGGGTTGTGCGCGGTGTTGCACTGCCGCGCGAGAGGGCCGTCTCGCGCGACGGGGACGCGGTCCCGCACGTACACCGGAGCCTTTTGTGGCGTGGACCCACCGGGGTAGATTCGATGGGCTTG
>DASWRS010000332.1:0-3831 GCA_036403075.1 Kofleriaceae bacterium | reverse complement strand
CCGGGCGCTGATGCGGCCGCTGCTCCGTGCGAGGCCGAGGCCGAGGCCGCCGGCTCGCTCTGCGCCGCGTCCTCCGAGGCATCCGTTGATTCCTCGTCGGCGACGGTGCCGTCGCCGGGGTTCGTGGGCTTCTGCTTCCGTGCGTACGCCAGCGTCCGTCCACGCGAGATCCTCGAGACCTTGGGAGTCTGTTTTGCGCTCGCCATGTCTCTCCAGGTGCCACGCGACCGCGGCCTGGCGCAAGTAACCGGCAACGCGTCGCGTCACCCCGGGGACATCGTATACAGTCTGGATCCGGTGAGTACTCCCACCACCCCGACGGAGCGAGTCGGTCGCTATCAGTTGCTGGATCCGATCGGGATCGGCCCGAGCGGTTCGGTGTCGCGCGCCAAGGTGTTCGGCGTGGCCGGCTTCGAGCGTCAGTTCGCGGTCAAGCGGTTCCACGCCGAGCTGACCGCGACCGCGTCGATGGCGGCGATGCTGTCGGCGGCCGCGCGCGCCTACGGCAGCCTCGAGCACCCGCGGATCGCGCGGATGAGCGAGTTCGGCGTCGCCCAGGGCTCGACGTTCACCGCGGTCGAGTACGTGCCCGGGCTCGATGCGCTGCGGCTGATCGGCGAGGCGCGGCTCGCCGGCGTCTCGCTCGCGGCCGGCGGTGCGCTCGCGCTGGTCTCGCAGGCCGCGCGCGCCGTCGGCTACGCCCACGGCCGCGGCCTCACGCACCTCGGCCTCGCGCCGACCAACGTGATCATCACCGCCGACGGCGACATCAAGATCACCGACTTCGGGATCCTGTCGGCGACGCTGCCGCAGCGGCCGATCGAGGTCGCGCGCCTCGCCCAGCGCATCCCGTACCTCGCGCCCGAGCAGCTCGCCAACGAGGCGACGTCGGCCGCGACCGACGTGTTCGCGCTCGGCGTGCTCGCCTACGAGCTGGTCACCAGCACGCGGACGTTCAAGGGCGAGACGCCGCAGCAGGTCGCGTCGGCGATCATGGCCGGCCCGCCCGGCGAGCCACCGCTGCCCCGGCCGATCGTGCGGGTGCTGCAGCGCTGCCTCGCCCGCTCGCCGTTCGAGCGCTTCCCCGACGCGCGCGCGCTCGCCGATGCGCTCGATGCCGCGCTGCGGGTCGCGCCGGTCCCCGGGACCCGCAAGGACGTCGGCGCGCAGGTCAAGGACACCCTCGACCGGCTCGCGGCGCTCAACGAGGGCCAGATGTCGGGCGTGGTCGCGCTGCACCTCGGCACCGGACCGATCCGCCGGCTCGACGACGACGACGTCCGGCGCGGCGTGCCCGCCGGTCGCGAATTCGACGCGCCACCGGTGGCGCCCTACGAGCTCGCACCGCCCGATCTCGAGGGCGGCCCGGCCTCGCTCGGCGGGCCTCCGACGCTGTCGGACCTGCCGCGGATGCCGATGACCACGGTGCCCGGGCTGCCGCCGCCGCCGATCCCGGTGCCGCCCGGCATCGGCCCGCCGGCGACGCCGCCGCTGCCCGGCCAGCCCGGTGCGAGCACGCTGCTCGGGATGGGCAAGGCGCCGCCGGCGATCCCACCGATCAAGCCGCGGCCGGGCTCGGTCGGCGGCCTCCCGCCGGTGCCCACGTCCGCGCCCGGGCCTGTGACGCGGCCGGGGCGCGATCTCGAGGCCACCGAGGCCACCGGAGCGACGGGCGGAGCAACGACCGAGAGCGCGGTCCACCCGCTCGACCCGAGCGAGCTCGAGCCGATCGACGCGGCGTTCCCCGACGACGAGCGGGCCACCGCGGCCGACGCCCCGCGCGTGCCGGCGAGCCGCGCGGGTGCCGCTGCCGAGGCGTGGAGTGACGCCGCACTCGACGCATCCGTCGGGCCCTCCGAGGCCACCGGCGATCTCCCCGCGGCACGGACCCGCCCGGTCGGAGACGATCTCGCGGGCAACCGGCGCATCGGACCGGCGGCACCGACCAGGACGTACCGGGTCGACCCGAACTCGGTCGAGACCAGGCCGATGGAGCCCGTGACGCTCGAGCCGCTGCTGTTCGATCCGATCGATCGGCCCAGCGACCGACCCAGCGATCGGCCCAGCGACCGACCCGCCGAACGCCCCAGCAACCGGCGGCCCGCGACGCGGCCGGGCACGCGGCCAGATCGGGTATCGGACGTCGATCGCGACGCCGGGCTCGGCGATCTGGGTCTCGACGACCGCGCTGGTCGCGCACCCACGGTGCCGGCGGGGGCCGAGGCCGGCCTCGCCGGGCCCGGGTCCGGCCGCATCCGCGCTTCGGGCGGTCCGGACCTCGCCGCCGGCGAGCCCCGCCAGGGCCAGACGATGCTGGGGTATGCCGCACCGCCGATCACGCTGCGCGACGCAGCGGCCTCACCCGAGCTGCCGGTGCCGTCGCTCGGCCCCGACCACAATGCGGGCGCAGAGGCCCAGGACCAGCTGTCCGAGATGGTGCTCGAGGGCTACCGCACGGGGCCGGCACAGCCGCTGCCGGAGCCCGACGGGGACTGGCGTGAGCCCAGCGCGATCCACTCCGAGACCGCGTCGCGCGATCACGCCGCTTCGCAGGACCCACCGCCGGCGCATGCGCCGCAGGGCTGGATGACGGCACCGGCGTCGCCGACCGCGCCGGTCGCCGACGCTGCGCAACCTCGCTCCCGGGCGCTGTGGATCGTCGCCGGCATGGTCGGTGCCGCGGTGATCGGCGTGGCCGCCTGGCAGGTCTACACGCGCCTGATCGTACCGCCCACCGGAAGCATCGGCCGGATCACGTCCCGGCCGAGCGAGCCGCATGTCGTGGCCCCGCCCGACGACGGCGCGATCATCGCCGGCGCCTCCGACGACGCCGAGGCGAGCGCCCCCGCCGATGCGACCCAGGCCGCGGTCGGCCTGGCCGATGCGGCCCAGGTGGCCCGCGGCCCCGGCGATGCCCGCACAGCCAGCGGCGCCCCGGCCGATGCCGCGCAGGTCGCCACGATCAGGCCGGCGGTGCCGACCGCGCCCGGCGACAGCCTCTCGATCGCGTCGACCCCGCCCGGCGCGCGGGTATTCCTCGACGGCGCCGACGCCGGCACGACCCCGCTCAAGCTGCCGGGCTCCCCCGATCGCCACACGATCGCCCTGCTGCTCGCCAGCCACGAGCTGTACGTCGTCCAGGTCGACGGCCACGGCACGTTCCAGGTCCCGCTCAAGGAGGTCACGCCGAGCAACGGGCCCGCAGGCATCAAGGTCCTGCGCTGCAAGGACAAGGACCGCTACTACGTCTTCGTCGACGGCAAGCCGACCGGGCAGACCTGCCCGACCGAGCGGATCGGCTGCGAGGTGGGCCCACACACCGTCGAGGTCTACGACGTCGTGTCGGAGACCCGCCGCAAGTGGGACATCGTCGTCAAGGACACCCGGCTGTCGTTCCGGGTCCGCGTCGAGTAGCGCGAGCGAGTAGCGCGCGTCGCGTCGCGCGGCCCTCGGCCTCAATCGTCCGACGGCGGCTCGTGTTCCTCGCCCTCGAGCTTGTGCCGCGGATTGATCAACAGGGCCCCTTCCCGGGCCCTCTGGACCGGCAGAGCCGGTCCATTCACCCCACCGCGCGTCGCGTCGCGCGGCCCTCGCCCTCAATCGTCCGACGGCGGCTCGTGTTCCTCGCCCTCGAGCTTGTGCCGCGGGTCGAGGCCGTACTTCCGGATCAGCTCGCGCAGGTGCTTGCGATCGATCTGGGCCTCGCGGGCGGCGGCGGAGAGGTTCATCTTGTGGCGCCGCATCAGGTCCTCGATGTACTCGCGCTCGAACATCTCGACCAGCTGGCCCTTGGCCTCCTTGAACGGCAGGTCGGTGCGGATGCCCAGGCTC
>DASWRS010000331.1:0-60465 GCA_036403075.1 Kofleriaceae bacterium | reverse complement strand
GTCGACGCTCGCGAGCAACTCACGGGCCAGCTCGATGCGCTCGTCGGCCGTGAGTCGCTTCGCCTGTTCGAGTACCGCATGGACGTGGCCGCTCATGAGTCACAGCTTATCGCGGTCTCGGCGGTGGCGCGACGTCCGGTTCTCTCGCCCCTGCCTCGGCGGTCTGGGCAGCGAGACGGCGGAAGGATCCCTCGCCCGATCCCTCTGCCCGATGCCACCAGATCACGGGCCGAGACCCTCGGATCACTCGGGACGCCAAGCTCTTGATCGTCCAGCAAGCGCTTGGTTTCGTTGGAGTTCGGTGGATTTGGACTCTCGCCGCCTTCACCTTTTCTTTAGATAATTCAATCGGTTCCCAACCCGCCGCCTCGGCCGCAGCTGACTTCGCGGCAGTCCTCGATCGAGGATCGAGGGCACGATAGAGTTCGACAGCTTCGCGGGGCTGAAGGGCAATACACCGCGTTCACTGAGCGACGCCGCGTCGAAGCCAAGGGGGCAGAGGCACCCCGTCGAGAACGCTCGGATCGGGCGGACCCGGGCGATCGCTTCTGATCCTTCGACTCCTGCCGGCCTGCCATTCGCCCGTTCGAGCGACGCTGATGAGCCAGGCGGCCAGGTGGAGCTCCGGCGGTCGCGACTACGGGCAGGCAACGGTCTGGGGAACGAACCTGAACACCACACCGGCGCCGAACTCCATGCCATAGAAGGCGCCGTCGGAACCGAGGAGGAGTCCGCCGTACGGGTATGCGGAGTTCGGGAACGAAAACAGCAGCTGGAACAGCGACCCATCGCGCGCGATCCGGTAGATCCCTCCGGTCCCGTTTGCCCCACCGTACTGCGCCATCCCGTAGACCAGGCCATCGCGGCCCTCGACGAGCCCGCCGTTGAGCATTCCGCCGGTCGCGTTCGCAAATCGCGGCACGGCGTCGACCGGGATGTCATCCGAGTCGTGGAGCACCGTGATGCCGGACGACGGCGACAGCCGGACCACGAGCCCGGTCCCATGGGCGCCGCCGAACTCACGGGACGCGATGATCGCGCCGCCGGACAGCGCGTCGGTGCCTGGATCGGCGTGTTGTCGGTGCCGTGATCGTTCGCGGTGTAGCCGGGGAACGAAGCCACCGCGGTGACCGCCATCGTGCTTGGATTGACGGTGAAGTAGTCTCCGACTCCGTTCGCGCCGCGCGCCCAGGTCGTGCCGTGCAGCACGCCTTGCGCGAGCGCGACGCCGCCGTAGGTCTCGCCGGGGAGCGGGGAAGCGATGAACCCGCCGCCGGGCGAGTAGCGCCACACCGTGCCCGTCGAGGTGGAGCCACCTCCCTTGGCCGTGCCGTAGACATTGCCATCGGCATCGACGGCGGGCAGCCCCATCGGATACTCGCCATCGAGCGCGCGCGGGACCGAAAAGAAGGTGTGCAAGGTCGTGAATGCATGTGTCGCGGGATTGAACGAGAACAGCACACCGTACCCCGGAATGAGCATCTGATCGGGATCGACGCCGGCCGGTGGGGCGCCGCCGGTCTGGGTCACGCCGTAGAGTGTGCCGTCCGGCCCCACCGCGAGCGAACCGTACGGGTGGTAGCCGTCGAGGTTCCTGCGGTTGCCGTCGAGCTCGGTGAACGCGTGCTCGATGCGAAAGCCCGAGCCGTCGAGCGCGAGCGAGAACAGCGATCCCGGGCAGCGCTTGATGTGCTCGTCCGTGTTCCAGTTCGCAGTGCTGTTGCAATTGGCAGTCGCGTTGGGGCCGCCCTCCCCGTTCAGGCCGTAAAGTCGGCCGTTGACCTCGGCGAGCGCGCCACGCGGCGCATTGCCCTCGCCGGCACCGAACGTGTGCAGGACCGTGAGGCCCCCGGTGAGGCCGTCCGCGGCGATGCCGACCTCGGCCGGTGGCGCGCTGCAGGCAGACAGCGTCACGATCGTGAGCCCGTAGAGCTTGTATTGCATTCCTGCAACGTATCGATACTCCCCTGCTCGCGCCATTGGCATCGAGGTCACAGCATAATAATCACACGAATTGCCATGGTGTTCGCGTCTCGTGTGCCGAGACGTTCTGCGACGTTCCACACCGCCACGGCCTGTCCTCGCTGCCCGTGAGCAATGAAGTTGCCAGGTGAGCGGCAGGCAACCAGAGACTGCGCGCCTACGCGCACTGGAACACCGGTTGCCCTCGTTTGCGGAGCGGTCCCGGGTCCAAGGTCTCGTGCGAGTCGCGCTACACCTGGCGCCTGCGCCGCCTGGAGGCAGACGGACCGCACGGGTCGTCTGCGTTCGTCCAGCAGCTCCGCGCGTGGGGTTGGGCTCCAGCCCCTGAGACTTCCTCGTATGTCCAAGGCGCTACCGCGACGAGCGAGGACCGACGTATGATGGGCGACGCCATGCTACGAGGGCCGATATGCCGACACTGCTGATCTCGACCTGGGAAGATGGCGTGTTCGTTGTGGACGGAGGAGAGCTGCGCCACGAGCTGATCGGGCGACCGACACGGGGACTGGCCGCCGGCGATGGCCGGGTGCTGGCGATCCTCGATGAGCACTCGCTCTGCGAGCGCACACGCGATGGCGCATGGCAGGAGATTGCCAGGAGCGAATCGCCGCTATCGACGTGCTTGATCACGCGCGGTGAGGTGTTCGTCGGTACGGACGACGATGCGCACCTCCTGCGGCTCTCGGCGGGGACGCTCAGCCGAGTCGACGGCTTCGATCGAACGCCCGGTCGCGAGACCTGGGAGCCCGGCGGCGCCCTCATCGACGGCAAGTGGATGGGCCCGCCGCTCGGGATCCGCTCGATGACTGCCGCGCCGGACGGCGGCGTGTTGCTCGCCAATGTCCATGTCGGCGGCATTCCGCGCTCGACCGATCGCGGCGCGACCTGGCATCCGACCATCGAGATCGGCGCCGACGTGCATGAGGTCGCGTTTCATCCTTCGCGCCCGGAGATCGTGGCTGCCGCTGCGGCGATCGGGCTCTGTGTGAGCCGCGACGGCGGCGCCACGTGGCGAACCGAGACGGAAGGGCTGGACCATAGCCATTGCTCGGCGGTCGCGTTTGTCGGTGATGACATCCTGGTCTCCGCGTCGGACGGCCCGTTCGCCGAGCAAGGAGCCGTCTATCGGCGGCCGGTCGATGGCGCGGGGCCGTTGAAGCCGGTGAGCGGCGGGCTCCCGCGATGGACGGACCGCCGCGTCGACACCGCGAACATCGGCGTGCGCGGTCCGAACGCAGCGATCGCCGATGGCGGCGGAAACGTCTATCTTTCGGAAGACGCCGGCGTCCGCTGGGAACGTGTCGCCCACGGAATCGCGGCACCGAGCGCGGTCGTCTTCCTCTAGGATCCACGGTTCCGCAATGCACACCGATGCTGCGTGATCTCGCGCAGCCGCCGCCGCACGAGGCTCGCGGCGGATCGCAGCGCTCAGGGCGCCAGGCGGATCGTCACCTCGGTCAGCTCGCCGACGTTGACCGTGGCGGTGCCGCGGCCGGTGCGAGCCGGCTGACCGGCGCGCGGCGGCAGCCACGCGGTGATGGCGTGGGCGCCGGGCGCGAGGTCGCGGACCAGGACGTGGCCGGTGGCGTCGGTGACGCGCGCGTCCGGCAGCGCCGCGATGAAGCCGAGCTCGGGCTCGGGCGCGTCGGTCTCGAGCGAGTAGATCGCGCCGGGATCGAGCGCGGCGGTGACGGTGTGTCCGGCGATCGGCAAGAGCACCGGCAGCGGCTCGCCGGCGACGAGGTGATCGAGCGGGCCGCGCTTGCGGAGCACGAGCCGGGCCGGGCGATCGACCGCGCTGGTGATCGCGAGCGAGGCGCCGGCGGCGATCCGCGGGGTCAGCGCGCAGTCGGCGAGCGTGACCTGCGCGGCGGGTGACGCGCCCGGCGGCGGCGCGCCGTCGACGACGACGAGGGCGTCGGGGATGCCCCAGGTCGTCGTCGGCATAACCGAGGGCGCGCGCGGCGTGCCGCACGGGGTCCGCCCGGGCGAGCGGCGCGCGGCGACCGGGACGTCGGGCCACTCGACGCGGACCTGAAGGTCGCCGGTGGCGCGCGCCCCGGCGTCACCGGCAGCGGCGACCGCACGCCGCGGAGCGTCGGAGGCCGGAGCGTCGCCGGCCACGGCGTCGGCCGGAGCCGCGGCATCGCCGGCGGCGGGCACGCGCGCGGCCTCCTCGGTGTGGGGCTTGCCGCTGCACGCGATGGTCGAAGCGAGGCCGAGGGCGAGGGCAAGGACGAGCGCGGCGGCGAAGGCCGCGCGGCGCGCTACCACGCCTGGACCTCGGCGACGACCGAGGCGCCGTCGGCGCACAGGTCGTTGATGCCCGGCCCGCGGTAGTCGGCGCCCGCGAGCACGATGCGCTGGCCGCGCGCGAGCGCCACGGCGTCGCGGACGCGGTCGCGGTGGCCCAGGCCGTACTGGGCCACGCCGCGCTTCCAGCGCACGATGCTGGCGTGGCTCGGTTCGCTGTCGACGCCGAGCGCGACGCCGAGATCGCGCCGGGCCTGATCGATCAGCGCCGCGTCGTCGAGCCGCGTCGCCTCGGGATCGCGGCCGCCGCCGAAGATGCAGCGCAGGAGGACGTGGCCCTCGGGCGCGCGATCCGGCCACACCGTGGACTCGAACACGACGCCGAGCACGCGGACGTTCTCGCCCTGCGCGACCAGGAAGCCAAAGCCGTCGCTGGCGCGCGGCACCGCGGCCGCCGGGAAGCCGAGGAACACCAGCGCCATCGGCGCGCGATAGAACCCCGACAGCCGGCTGGCGAGGTCACCGAAGGCCGGGCCGGCGACCAGCGCGGCCGCGTCCTCGGCCGGCGTCGCGAGCACCGCGCCGTCCCAGCGCGCGCCATCGATCCGGACACCGCCGTCGGCCGGCTCGATCCGCGCTACCGGCGCCGACAGCCGGATCCGTTCGCCGAGCTCGCCGGCGAGCGCCGCGACCAGCGCGCCGACCCCGCCGCGGGGGGCCCACATGCCGCGCGGCGTGGTGGCGGACTTCGCGCCGCGCAGCCGGCCGGTGAGCCCGCGCGCCGCCTGGGCGAGCATGCCGCGCACCATGCCGCCCTGGACATCGAGCGCGGCCAGCTTCGGGAAGCCCGCCGGCAGGCTGATCGCATGGGCATCCGCGGCGTAGATCCCGGTGACGAACGGCGCGAAGATCGCGCGCGCGGCCTCGGCGCCGAACCGGCGCGCCGCGAACGCGTGCACCGACTCCTCGTCGCCGGTGCCGGCGGCGCGGAACGGCTCGCCCAGCACCGCGAGCTTGCCGCGCCAGGTCAAGAGGTCGCTCGTGACCAGGCCGAACGGCGAGTGCGGCAGCGCGCGCAGCTTGCCGTCGAGGTAGATCCAGCGCGTCCGCGCCCGGGGCGACGCCTTGTCGACCTCGACGCCGAGCTCGTTGCACAGCGCGAGCGCACCGCCGGGCGGACCGCCGAGGAACGAGCTCGCGGCGTGCTCGCGGACGTAGCCGTCGACCGTACTGGTCGTGACCACGCCGCCGGGCCGCGACCCGGCCTCGAGCACGTGCGCGTCGATCCCGGCGCGGACCAGCGCGCGGGCGGCGACCAGCCCGCCGACACCGCCCCCGATCACCGCGATCTTCATGGTCGGACCGAGAGCTCCTTGACCGCCGTGACCATCGCGCGCACGTGCTCGGGATCGGTCTCGGGCAGCACGCCATGACCGAGGTTGAAGATGTGGCCGGTGGTGCCGGCGCGCGCGAGGATGTCGGCGACCCGCGTCCGGATCTCGGCCGGGCTCGCGAACAGCGCGCCGGGATCGAGGTTGCCCTGGAGCGCGACGCCGTCGCCGACCCGGCGCCGGACCTCGTCGATCCCGACCCGCCAGTCGACGCCGAGCACGTCGGCGCCGCTCGACGCATAATCGTCGAGGTACGGGGCGCAGCCGTTGACGAAGTAGATGATCGGCACCGCGCGCCGCGCGAACCCGGGCGACGCGCGGAGCAGCTCGATCACCCGGCGCGCGTAGCGCAGCGGGTACTCGCGGAAGTCGCCGGGCGACACGATGCCGCCCCAGCTGTCGAAGATCTGCACCGCGTCGGCGCCGGCGGCGACCTGGGCCTCGAGGTAGGTCGCGCAGGTCCGCGCCAGCTTGTCGAGCAACGCGTGCGCCGCCGCGGGTGCGCCGTACAGCAGCGCCTTGGTGTGGGCGTAGTCCTTGGAGCCGCCGCCCTCGACCGCGTAGGTCAGCATGGTCAGCGGCGCGCCGGCAAAGCCGATCAGCGGCACGCGGCCGGCGAGCGCCGCCTTGATCTGGCGCACCGCGGCCATCACGAACGGCAGCTCGGCCTCGGGATCGGGGACGCGGAGCGCGTCGATCGCGGCCTGGTTGCGGATCGGCGATCCGATCTTGGGACCGGCCTCGGGGAACGCGACGTCGAGCCCCATCGCCGGCAACGTGATCAGGATGTCGGAGAACAGGATCGCCGCGTCGAAGCCGAACTCGTCGATCGGCTGGAGCGTGACCTCGCACGCCAGATCGGGATTGCGGCACAGCTCGAGGAACGACGCGCGCGCGCGCACGGCGCGGTAGGCCGGCAGGTAGCGGCCGGCCTGGCGCATCATCCAGATCGGAGTGCGCTCCACGGGTTGCCGGCGACACGCGCGCAGGAACAGAGGTTCGGCCATCGCGAGCATCCTACCCGCCGAGGTATACCCACGCCATGCGTTGGCCCGCCGTCTTCGCCGTCCTCGCCGCGGTGGTGGGCTGCGACGCTGCCGGGACCTCCGCCGGTCGGACGCGACGCGCCGGCGCCGTGGCGTCGCGACGGGTGCTCGCTTGATCGAGCTCGCCGCCATCCTGATCTCGCCCACGGGCGCCACCGGGCCGCTGCGCGACGTGATGGATCGGCTGGGCAGCGTCGGCGTCGAGGTCACGATCGTCGACGAGGTCGCGACCGCGGTCGAGGTCAGCCGGCACCACGCCCGGCCACCGGCGGTGCTGCTCGATCTGCGCGAGGTCGGCGCCGGCGAGGTCGAGGACCAGCAGATCGCCGGCGACGCGATCCGCCGCACGCTCGAGCGGCTGCCTCACGCGCTGCCGATCGTGGTGACCAGCGAGGCCGATCCGATGCTGATCGTCAGCGCGATGCGCGCCGGCGCCGCCGACGTGATCGATCTCCAGCTCGAGGGCACCGCCGCGGCCCGCGCCGTGGTCGAGCGGATCTGCGAGCGCCAGGCCGACCGCGCGGCCGAGCTCGCGATGATCGCGTCGCAGCGCGAGGTGATCGAGGATCTCCTGAAGGACCTGATCCGCACCGAGCGGCGCTCGATCGACGCCGAGGAGGCGCTCGCCGCCCGGGTGCGCAGCGCCGGTGACGCCGCGACCGCGCTCGAGAGCCGGCCCCCTGCCGTGCTGCTGATCGAGCACGAGCGCGCGGTCGCCGACCAGCTCGCCGACCTGCTCGAGGCCGCCGGGGTTGCGACGTTCGCCTACGTCACCGGGGAGGAGGCGCTGCGTGAGGCCGAGGCGCTGGCGAGCTCGACCGGGCTCGATCTGGCGCTGGTCGCCGCCCAGTTGCCCGGGATCGACGGGCTCGAGACCGTGCGCCGGCTGCGCGCCCGGGTCCCCGGGCTCCCGGCTTTTCTGATGACCTCGGCGCAGGACGGCGACGTCATGGCGCGGGCGGCCGACCTCGGCGTCGTCGGGTTCGTGCGCAAGCCGCTGGCCAACCTCGGCGATGTCGTCGAACGGCTGACCCAGCTGGCGCGCGATTCGCTGCACCGTACGCGCGAGCACGTCTACCTCCAGCGGATCAAGGAGCGCCACGAGCGCGTACTCGCGAGGTACCGATCGTTGCCTCGCGAACCGTGATCGGCCTATGATCTCGAATGGATTTGCATGGCTGAGGGCGCGCTCTCGATCAAGCTCAGGTGCGCCTCGTGGCAGCAGCTGGCCACGATCTACAAGCGCGACCTGAGCCACGGCACGATGTTCCTCCGGGCAGCGACCGCGCCGCCGGTCGGCACCGCCGTGCACATCGATCTCACGCTGCCCAGCGCCACGGTGATCGCCCTCGAAGGCGTGGTCGGAAGCCACGTCCAGGACCCGCAGCGCGGCAGCGGGATCGAGCTCACGCTCGCGCCGATCCCCGCCGCGTCCGTGTGGCTGATCGAGAGCGCGCTGGCGTCGGAGCACAAGCGGCTCGCCACGCCGTTCCGCGGCGTCCCGGCGGCCACGATGTACCAGGTCACCGGCCCGATCCCGACGATCCAGACGGTCCCGGCGGCCGCGACCGCGTCGGCAGCGTCGACGGCTTCGGCGATCCCGACGATCCACGAGAACGCCGACGTCACCGCCGCCGAGCAGGACCTGATCAAGGCGCTGGTCTCGGAGGCCGAGTCGCTCAAGAAGCTCAACCCGTTCCTCGTGCTCGGGGTCGGCTACGAGGCCGGCGATCCCGACGTGCGTGCCGCGTTCGGCGAGCTGACCAAGCGCTACCACCCCGATCGCTTCGCGCGCTACGAGTCGGCCGAGCTGCGCCAGCTCGCCGCCGAGATCTTCATCTTGATCCGCGACGCGTACCGTCGGCTCGGCGACGCCGCCGCCCGCGCGCAGGTGCTGCAGTCGCTGGGCAAGGCCGCGCCGGCGCCGCGCGCCGTGGCCGCACCGCCGCGCACGCTGCCGGCGGTGCCGCCGCCGCGCCCGACCCAGCGCGTACCGGTATCGCCCCCCGCCTCGGCCGCGCCGGTCTCCCCGGCGATGACCGTGCCGGTGCCCGCCGTGATCCGGCCGCCTGCCCCGCCGGCGGTCTCCGTGCCGGCGCCGGCCGGATCCGCCGCCGCCCACGCTCCCCACGCTCCCCACGCCCCGGCGATGACGGCGCCGGTCCCCACCGTCATCCGGCCGCCCGCCGAGCCGCGGCCGGGCGCGATCCGACGCCCGACCGCCGATCCGACCCCGCCGGCCGAGCCCCGGCCCGGCGCGATCCGCCGCCCGACCGCCGATCCCACCCCGCCGGCCGAGCCCCGGCCCGGCTCGGCCCGCCGGCCGACCGCCGATCCGACGCCGGCGACCCGGACCGATCGCCGGCTCACGCCGAGCCCGCCGGTCGGGCCGGCCGGCGACCCCGCCGAGCTCGCCGCGCTCGAGGCCCTGATCGATCAGGCCCGGCTCGACGAGGCGCTGTCCGGCTACCGGCTCCTGGGCAAGCGCCATCCCGGCGACCGCAACGTCCGCGCCGGCGCCGAGCTGTGCGAGGGCCTGCTCGCGCTCGCCGCGCGCGACCGGCTCGAGGCCGCGCAGCGGTTCGAGACCGTGCTCGAGATCGATCCGTCGAACGAGCGCGCCGCGCGCGAGCTCGCCGAGATGCGCCGCCAGGCAACCAACGAGCGCAAGGGCTTGCTCAGCCGCCTCATGGGAAAGAAGGAGCCGTAGGCCGTGCCCCGGATCATCGGCATCGATCTCGGAACCACCAACTCGTGCGTCGCCGTGCTCGACGACAAGGGTCAGCCCCGGATCCTCGCCGGGGCCGACGGCGAACGTATCGTCCCGTCGTGGGTCAGCTGGTCGGACGCCGGCCAGGTCTCGGTCGGCGCGCGCGCCCGCCGCCAGGGCGTGACCAACGCCGCGGCGACCGTGTTCGGCGCCAAGCGGCTGCTCGGCCGCAAGGTCAATGCCGACGACGTGTCGTGGTTCGCGCGGCTGGCACCGTTCCGGATCGTCGCGGCGCCCAACGGCGACGCCTGGGTCCGGATCCACGGCCAGCCGATCTCGCCCCAGGAGGTCGCGGCCCACGTCCTGCGCACCGTGCGCCGGGTCGCCGAGGACGCGCTCGGCGAGCCCGTGACCCGCGCCGTCGTGACCGTGCCGGCGTACTTCGACGATGCGCAGCGCCAGGCGACCCGCGACGCCGGCCAGATCGCCGGGCTCGACGTGATCCGGATCCTCAACGAGCCGACCGCGGCCGCGCTGGCCTACGGCGCGCACCGGGTCTCGGGCGGCCGCCGGGTGATCGCGGTGTTCGATCTCGGCGGCGGCACGTTCGACATCTCGATCATGAGCGTCGACAGCGGCATCTTCGAGGTCCTGGCGACCGGCGGCGACAGCGCGCTCGGCGGCGAGGACTGGGACCGCCGGATGCTCGAGCGCCTGGTCGACGAGGTGTTCGATCAGCACCGCGTCGATCTCACCGTGATCCCGATGGCGATGTCGCGGCTGCGCGAGGCGTGCGAGGCCGCCAAGCGCCAGCTGTCGGTCGATCGCGAGACCGCGATCAACCTGCCGTTTCTGGCCAACGACCTGCACGGCGCCGCGATCAACTACGAGCGCACGCTGACCCGCGAGCTGGTCGAGACCCTGACCGAGGACCTGCTGACGCGGCTCGAGGCGCCGTGCCGCCGCGCGCTGGCGGACGCCCGCCTGGTCGCGGCCGACGTCGAGGACGTCCTGCTGGTCGGCGGCATGACCCGGTGGCCCGCGGTCGCCGAGGTCGTCGAGCGGCTGTTCCAGAAGAAGCCGTCCAAGGGCGCCAATCCCGACGAGGTCGTCGCGCTGGGCGCGGCGCAGTACGCCGGGATCCTCGCCGGCGAGTCCGACGACGCGGCGCTGCTCGACGTCACGCCGCACGACCTGGGCATCAAGGTCGGCGACTCGCAGTTCGCGGTCGTCCTGCCGCGCAACTCGATGCTGCCGGTGCGCGCCCGCCGGCTGTTCGCGACCACCGCCGACAACCAGAAGTTCGTCGCGATCGAGCTCTACCAGGGCGACTCACCCGACGTCGCCAGGAACCGCAAGCTCGGCCAGGTCGTGCTCGACGACCTGCCGCCCGGCCCCGCCGGCTCGACCCGGGTCGAGCTGGTGATCACGGTCAACGTCGAGTCGATCCTCAGCGTGACCGCGCGCGAGATCAAGAGCGGCCGCGCCGCGAGCGTCACGATCCGGCCGTCCGGCGGGCTGTCGCAGCGCGAGATCATCGAGATCATCGAGCGCCGGCGCCAGGAGCACGCCGCGCTCGGCGCCCCGCACGAGTCGGCCGGCGGCATGGTGCGCGTGACCACGCGCGATCAGGTGATCAGCAAACCCGGCGACCCCGGCGACCCCGGCGACAAGCCATGACCGTGGACCCGGCCGTGCTCAAGGTCGCCGACGCGGTCGGTGCGCTGATGGAAGCGTGGGGCTTCCGCCGCAACATGGGCCGGATGTGGGCGGTGCTCTACCTCGAGGACCACCCGCTGACCGCCGCCGACCTGGGCGAGCGCCTCGGGCTGTCGACCGGCGCGGTGTCGATGCTGGTCAACGAGCTGATCCAGTGGGACATCATCAAGAAGACCTGGGTGGTCGGCGAGCGCCGCGAGCACTACGCCGCCGAGACCAGCATCTGGAAGATGATCTCGCGGGTGTTCCGCGAGCGCGAGCTGCGCTGGATCCGCACCGCGCACGAGGCGTTCGCCGCGGCCGGCAAGGAGCTCGAGGCCGGCGACGACGAGCGCCACCAGCTGATCGCCGCGCGGGTCGCCGGCCTGAGTCAGCTCGCCGAGGTCGGGGCCCACCTGCTCGAGACCATGCTCGAGGGCGAGGCGATCGACTCGCTGCCGATCAAGACCGTCGGCGAGCTCGCCCGGGCGATCGACCCCGCGACCGACCCGGACGACGCGCCGTGATCCGCGCCCGCGACCTGACCAAGCACTTCAAGGTCCACAAGCGGCCGCCCGGCATCGTGTCCGCGCTGCGCTCGGTCGTGCGCCGGCGCTACGACGTGGTCAAGGCGGTCGACGGCGTCAGCTTCACGATCGAGCGCGGCGAGCGGGTCGGCTTCCTCGGGCCCAACGGCGCGGGCAAGACCACGACGCTCAAGGTGCTGTCCGGCCTGCTCCACCCGACCAGCGGCGAGGTCGTCGTCGAGGGCTGCGTGCCGTACCGGCGCCAGGCCAGCTTCCTGGGCCAGATCACGCTGGTGATGGGTCAGAAGTCGCAGCTGATCTGGGACCTGCCGCCGGCCGAGACCTACGCGATGAACCGCGCGGTGTTCGACGTGCCCCGGGTCCAGTACGACCAGACCCTCGCCGAGCTCACCGAGCTGCTCGAGCTCGCGCCGCTGCTCGACAAGCCGACCCGGCAGCTGTCGCTCGGCGAGCGCATGAAGTGCGAGCTCGCCGCCGCGCTGCTCCACCGGCCGACCACGCTGTTCCTCGACGAGCCGACGATCGGCCTCGACGTCGCGATGCAGGTCGCGATCCGCGACTTCGTGCGCAGCTACAACCAGCGCCACGAGGCCACGGTGCTGTTGACCTCGCACTACATGGACGACGTCGTTGCGCTGTGCCCGCGGATCATCGTGATCGATCAGGGCAAGCTGATCCACGACGGCGACCTCCGCCAGCTGATCAAGACCATGGACCCGGACAAGCGGGTGTCGTTCACGCTGACCCAGCCGATCGGCGACGACGAGCTCGCCCGGCTCGGCACGGTGCTCGCGCGCGACGGCCAGCGCATCACGCTCCGGGTCGGCGAGCGCGACGTCGCCGGCGTGATCGCCCGGGTGCTCGGCGCGCTCAAGGCCGCGGATCTCGCGATCGAGGACCCGCCGCTCGAGGACATCCTGCGGGTCATGTTCGGCAAGCGCCGCGGCGACCGGGCCGCCGAGGCGTCGTGAGGTCGGCGCCGTCGCGCACGCTGCGCGCGCTGCCGACCCTGCTCCGGATCGGCGTCGCCGAGACCGTGGCGTACCGCGCCGAGTTCCTGGTCTGGATCCTGACCACGACCCAGCCGCTGATCATGCTCGGGCTGTGGACCAGCGTCGCGCGCGAGGCGCCGTTCGCGCAGTACTCGTCGGCCGACTTCGTGGCCTACTTCCTGGCCTGCCTGATCGTGCGCCAGCTGACCGGCAACTGGGTCGCGTGGCAGATGAGCGAGGAGGTCCGGTCGGGTGCGATGGCGATGCGGCTGCTCCGGCCGCTGCACCCGTTCTTCGCCTACGCCGCGAGCCACGCCGCCGCGATCCCGTTCCGCTCGATCATCGCCCTGCCGGTCGCGATCGTCCTGCTCGCGAGCTCGGGCGCGGGCGCGCTGACCACCGACCCGGTCCAGCTCGCGCTGCTGGTGCCGTCGATCGCGCTGGCCTGGCTGATCACGTTCGCGGTGATGTTCGCGATCGGCGCGCTGGCGTTCTTCCTGACCCAGACCATGGCGATTGCGAACCTGTACTTCGGGCTGTTCTCGCTGTTCTCGGGCTACCTGATGCCGCTCGACCTGCTGGGCCCGATCGCCGGCATCGCCCGGTGGACCCCGTTCCGGTTCATGCTGAGCGCGCCGGTCGAGCTGATCACCCGCACGCTCGATCGCGACCAGATCGTCCGCTTGCTCGGTGGCCAGCTCGCCTGGGCCGCGGCCACGCTCGTCGCCGCGCTGGTGCTGTGGCGCGCCGGGGTCCGGCGATTCGAGGCGGTCGGCGGATGACGCGCTACCTGCGGCTGTTCGCGCTCCAGCTCCGGGTCAGCGCGGCCTCGGCGATGGCGTACCGCGCCAACTTCCTGATCCAGGGTGCGATGTCGCTGCTCTGGACGGCCCTGGCGCTGCTGCCGCTGATCGTGGTGTTCGGCCAGCGCGACCAGCTCGCCGGCTGGAGTGCGCCGGCGGCGCTGATCCTGATGGCCTACTTCCTGGCGGTGCGCGCGGTGATGGAGGGCATGATCAGCCCGTCGCTGGTCGACCTGGTGGAGAAGATCCGCTCGGGCTCGTTCGATTACGTGCTGCTCAAGCCGATCGACGCCCAGGCGATGATCTCGGCGTCGCACTACGAGCCGTGGCGGGTGTTCGATCTGCTGGGCGCGATCGCGATCGTCATCTATGCGTTCGCGCAGCCCGGCGCGCCGCCGCTGTCGCTGCCTCACCTCGCGCTCGGCATCGCGCTGTTCGTCGCCGGCGTGCTCGCCGCCTACGCGCTGTGGATCCTGTGCGCCGCCGCGTCGTTCTGGGTCGTCCGGCTCGACAACCTCATGTACCTGCTCGGCGCGATCTTCGACATCGCGCGCTGGCCGGTCGACATCTTTCGCGGCGGGTGGCGGTTCGTGTTCACGTTCGTGATCCCCGTGGCGGTGATGACCACGTTCCCGGCCGAGGGTCTGCTCGGGCGGCTCCATGCCGGGAAGATCGCCGCGATCTTCGGCGGCACGCTGGCGCTGCTCGCGCTCAGCCGCCTGGTCTGGCGCACCGCGATCCGCAGCTATACCAGCGCGTCGAGCTGACCCGCATCACCGGCTGGCCAGCGCACGACGCGAGGGCACGGCCCATGCCAGCGCGTTCCGGTCCGGCCTGGAACTTTTTCCGGAAGAATCGGCCACGGCCCTCGTTATCAGACCGAGCAGGCCCAGGAGGCGTGTGCGGGTCGAGCACACACGGGGCCCGGCGGAGCAGGACGGGCGGGCAGGTGCCGGGACACGGGAGGGCGGCGGGCGGAACGGGGCGATCCCCCGGGGAGGGCGAGGGCGGGTCGACCGGGGGGCGGCGGGGAGTTCCAGGGGGAGGACGGCGGTTCGGGGAGCCGCCGTCCCCTGGGAGGGCGTCGCGAACGCCCGATCACGGGGCGTCGACGTTGACGTCCCAGTTGACGTCGACGTCGACGTCCTTGCCGTTGGGCAGCTGCACGTGGATCGGGCGGTGGCCGCGGCGCTGCGGACCGCGGGCGGCCGGCGGCGTCGGCGGCGTCGGCGGCGTCGGCGGCGTCGGGGCGACGTGCGGCGCACGCGGCGGCATCGGCGCGACGTGCGGCATCGGCGGCATCGGCGGCATGGCCGGCATCGCGGGCATGGCAGGCATGGCCGGCATGGCCGGCATCGCCGGGATCGCCGGGATCGCCATCGAGCGTGGATGCGGGTGCGGACCGCGGCGCGGGTGAACCCTGAGCTGGAATCCGTGATCGCCGCCGTCGGACGACCAGCCCTGGAGGCGCTGCTCGAGCCGGCTCGCGATGCTCTCGAGCCGCTGCGCGAGACGCTCGAGCTGCCCGTTGAGCGCGGAGGTGTCGACCGCGCCGTGGGCGCCATGGCGCTCGTACGCCCCATCGTGGTCGTCACCGCTGTCGCTGTCACCGTCACTGTCGCCGCGGCCGTGGCCGTGCGACGAGCGCAGCGCGTCACGCGCCGCGCGCGCCGCGTCCTTCATCGCGCGCTTGGCCTCGCGCTGGGCGTCGCGCGCCGCGCGCTGGGCCTCGCGCTGCGCCTCCTTCGCGCCCTGCTCGGCCTCGCGCTGGGCCTGCTCGGCCTCGCGCTGCGCCTCGCCCGCCGCCTGTTCGCCCTCGCGCTGGGCCTCCTCGGCAGCCTGCCGGGCCTCGCGCTGAGCCTCCTCGACGGCCTGCTTGGCCTCGCGCTGGGCTTCCGCGACCTCGCGCTGCGCTTCTCGCGCGGCCTCCTGGGCTTCGCGCTGGGCCTCCTGCGCGGCGTCGTCGTGGTCGTTGTCGTCGCTGTCGTTATCGTTGTCATTGTCCGCATCGTCGTCGCGGTCGCACGCAGTCGAGATGCGGGGGGCGCCGACGAAGAGCCCGCAGCCGGCAACCAGAGCGATCAGGGGAACATGGCGCATGAAGACCTCCGCCCCGTTGGAGCCCCGGGGCTGCCGGGAGGTTGACGCCTTCGATCGGTTTTTGCGCGGACTACAGCGTATCGAGAAGCGCGGTCAGGTCGGCGACCTCCCGATCGCTCAGCCGGGCAGTGTCGGCCATGCCGTGGACCGCGCCGCGATCGCGCAGCAGCGCCTCGAGCGTCGCCGCTCCCATCGTGGAAGTACGGCGCGCTGGCCGCGACGCCGACGAGGCTCGGAGTGTCGCTTTCCCGCAGCGTTCCCACGAGCTTATGCCGCTGCTGGTCGGTGTAGGCCCGGCCGTCGTGGCACGACCGGCAGCCCTCGTCGTCGAACAACTTCCGGCCGCGGGCGACCTGCGCGGCGTCGCGCGTCGGCGCACGGACCGCGGGCAGCGCCTCGAGGTACGCCGCCAGGGCCTCGGTGTCTGTCCGGACCAGATCCGGAGCCGCCGAGCCGCTTCATCGTCGACCGCAGGCTGTCGCGGAGTGTCGCATCTCCGCCATCCCACTTGAACGGATGCGTCCCCACCACGCGGCCGGCCAGCAGCAGCGTCTGGAGCTCGTGCTTCTCGATCCCGAGTCGCTGCCCATCCCGGCGATGTACAGCGCGTCGCGCACGGGATCCCAGGCCATGGCGCACGGCTGGTGCTGCTCGATCACCGCGGTCGACTGCTCGGGCTCGCCGCCGCCGAACCGGAAGAACGCGAGCTGGTGGTTCCGGCTACGGGGCGACCTCGATCGTCGCGCGCAGGACGCGGTCGCCGATCAGCAGCGCGTCCGCGAATCGCTGGCCGCTCTCGACCGTGCCGATCCAGGTGTAGCGGCCGTCGAGGTGCGGCGCGCGGCTGTGCATCACGAACCACTGCGAGCCGCCGCTGTCGCGGCCCGCGTCCGCGATGCCGACGCCGCCGGCGAGGTAGCCCGCGCCGTCGCCGAGCGCCGCGGGCTCGGCCGGCAGCGCGAACCCCGGTCCGCCCGATCCCGACTCGGTCGGATCGCCGCCCTGGACGACGAAGTCGGGGACCACGCGGTGAAACGCGATGCCGTCGTAGAACCCCTTGCGCGTGAGCGCGACGATCGCGGCGACCGCCCACGGCGCGACGTCCGGATGGAGCGCGATCACGATGTCGCCGCGCGTGGTCGTGACCCGCCAGCGCAGGGCTTTTCCGACCACCATGGAAATGTCGACCGGCGGCGGACTCGCGGTCGCCGGCGGGATCTCGGGCGCGGCGTCCCCGAGCCCGGCGAGGCAGCTCGCCCCCGCCTTCGCGCGCACCGGATCTCCGGTCAGCGCGGCGCGGCAGACCTCGACCCCGGCGACGAGCGCGCGCTTGCCGATCAGCTCGAGCAACGCGGCGCCGAGCTCGGGATCGCGCTCGGCCCGGGCCCGCGCGATCAGCGCGGCGTCGAGCAGCGCGTGGTCGCCGGCGCCGATCGCCTCGTAGATCCCGGTCGCGGCGTCGACCGCGGCGCTCGCCACGACCGCGTCGTGCGACGCCAGCGCGGCGACCAGGGTCGCGACCGCGTTCTTGTGGTCGGTCGCGTCGCCGGCCTTCCACAGCGCGGCGAGCGCGCCGAGCCCGGCGGCGCGGACCCGCGGCTCGGCGTGGGTCAACAGCCCCGCGAGCGCGGCGCGGCGCGCGGCGACCGAGCCGGCCTCGGCGGTGATCAGATCGGCGACCAGCGGCAGGCGCAGCGGATCGGGCAGGCCGCAGCGCAGACCGGCCGTGAGGTCGGCGTCGGGCCGCGCGCGCTGGATCGCCGCGAGCGCGAGGCACTCGATCCAGCCCCGGGTCAGCGCGGGGAGCGCCTGCGCCGCGGGAGCCCGGCCGACCAGCGACGCCAGCGCGGCGGCGACCAGCGGGCGCTGCCCGGCGCCGGCGAGCACGCGCTCGCCCTCGATGATGACCTGCGCCGCCGCCGGCTCGCCGCGCTCGAGCTCGTCGAACCGGCGCACCAGCGCGGCGGCGATCGCGTCCTTGCCGTCGTCGGAGTCGCCGAGCGCGCGCACCGCCTCGACCGCGACGCGCCAGTCGCGATCGAGCAGCAGCTTCGCGCCGGCCGCGCCCGCCGCCGCCGCGGCCTTGCGGCGGCCGAGCCCGGACATCGCCTGGGCGCGCACCTCGGGCACCGGATCGCCGAGGCGGCCGACCAGCGCCGCGATGCTCGCCGCGTGATCCGGCGGCTGGTGCTCGCGCGCCAGCGCGTAGACCGCCGCGTAGCGCACGGCCGGATCCGCGGACGCGGTCGCCGCGACCAGCGCCTGGCGCGACGACTCGGCGAGCGCGATCTTGCGGCGACCGTGGCGGCCGAGCGCGAGGCCCGCGAGCTCGGCGAGCCTGGCATCACCGAGCGCCGCGACCAACGCGGGCTGCACCGCCGCGCCGCCCGCGCGCCCGAGCGCCTCGACCACCGGCCCACCGCCGCGCGGCAGCGCCCCGAGCAGGGCATCGCTCGGCGCGTCGCTCGCCCCGTGATCGCCGTCGTCGAGCGAGGCCGCGACCCCGAGCGCGCCGGCCGCGGCGCCGACCACGTCCGGATCGGCGTCGCCGAGCGCGGCGATCAGCAGCGCGATCGGCCGCGCGCCGCCGGTGCGTCCGATCCGGCCGAGCCCGCGCAGCGCGAGCACGCGCTCGGGCTTGCTGCCGTGGCCGGCGAGCTCGACCAGCTCGTCGACGCCACCCGCGCGGCGCGCCTCGGCCTGCGCGATGCGGAGCCGCAGCGCCACGTCGCCTGGCCCCGCGGTCGCGCCCGGCCGCGGCGCAGGCCCGGTCCCGGCCGGACACGCGACCAGCAGCGAGGTTGCAGCGATCAGCAAGCACGAGCACCGGCGCGACATGCCCGCATGGTACTCGCAAGGCGGCTTGAGACAACGCTGCCGCGGCGCGGGTTCCCGCGAATTCTCCGACGACGAAGCGCGATCGCGCCGCGGGACAAACCGCTCGCGTTCGCCGCGATCGCGTGACATCGTCGCGCCATGGCTCGTCCGCCGCTCGCGCTCGCCGCCGCGCTCATCGCCTGCCTCGCCGCCGCGCCGCTCGCGGGCTGCAAGCGCGACGAGCCGCCGGCGCCCGCGCCCAGCGCAGCGCCCCGGCCACAGGTCAAGCGTGCGATCGACAAGGCGCCGCTGCCGGCACTCGCGGCCAACCGCGCCGGCGCGACCGGCAAGCCGCTGTGGGGCCTGAGCTTCGGCGGGCTCGGCATCGACTCGCCGCGCGCGATCGCCGTCGCGCCGGGCGGCGACAGCTACGTCGCCGGCTACTTCGACGGGGAGATCGACTTCGGGCCGGCCGGCAAGCGCCGCGCGACGCCGGACCTGAAAGACCTGAAAGACCTGAAAGGCCCGAAGGATCCCAAGAAGGCCGGCTCCGACGCGTTCGTGGTCCGGATCGATCCGGCAGGCAAGATCGTCTGGGCGCGGACGTTCGGCGCCGGCCGCGACGACGTCGCCAACGGCGTCGCGGTGCGCGGCGATCGCGTCGTGGTCGTCGGCCAGTTCCTCGACGGGCTCGACCTCGGCGAGCTCAAGCATGGCGCGGCCGGGTCCGACGACATGTTCGCGGTGGCGTTCGACCTGCACGGCGAGCCGCAGTGGCTGTGGGCCGCGGGCGGGATCGACTCCGACGGCGCCAACACCGTGGCGGCCACGCCGGACGGCGGCTGGATCATCGGCGGCTCGTTCAGCCGGACGCTCGAGGTCCAGGGCGCGGTGCTGGTGTCGCGCGGCGGCACCGATGCGATCCTGGTCAAGCTCGCGGCGACCGGCGAGCTCGAGTGGGTCAAGCAGTTCGGCGGCCGCTACAACGACACGATCTCGCACGTCGCGGTCGACGCGCGCGGCAACCTGTACATCCAGGGCGTGTTTCGCGACACCGCGGACTGGGGCGGCGCGCCGCTGACCGCGCACGGCGGCTCGGACAACGACGTCGTGCTCGCCAAGTACGACGCCAACGGCGATCACCTGTGGTCGGCCGGCTTTGGCAACGCGTTCAACGACGTCGCCGGCGGGCTCACCGTCGACCCGGCCGGCAACGCCACGATGGTCGGCTCGTTCGACAAGAGCGTGTCGTTCGGTTCCGGTGACGATCACACCTCGCTCGGCGAGGCCGACGCGTTCGTCGCGCGGTTCACCACCGAGGGCAAGCTGGTGTGGGCGCGCAGCTACGGCGCCGAGCGCGAGGACATCGCGTTCGGCGTCGCGGCCGATGCCGCCGGCAACACGGTCACGATCGGCTGGTTCCAGGGCTCGGTCGATTTCGGCAGCGGCGCGCAGGTCAGCAAGGGCAACAAGGACGTGTTCGCGCTCAAGCTCGATCCCGCGGGCGGCCTGGTCTGGGTCCGGACCTGGGGCGATCACGATCACGATCAGGGCCGCGCGGTCGCGGTCGACGACAGCGGCAGTGCGATTGTGGTCGGGCTGTACCGCTTCACGCTGGGGATCGTGTCACCGGCGCTCGAATCGGTCCGCGCCGAGGGTGATCGGGTCCCCAAGCCGGACGCATTCGTGATCAAGCTCGATCGCTAGCGATCGTCGGCCGACATCGCGGTGCGGGAATTGCGGGGGTGCCGCAAAAACGTCGCGCGCAGCGCTTCGCGTCGGGGGACGGCGGTGTACAACCAGCCGCGTCGTTGTCACTATCTACAGGGAGAACACATGGCCAAAGCGAAGAAGGGTAAGGGCGCCGCCAGCGGACGCCCGCCCGAGATGCTGCTCGTCAGCTCGAAGGTTCGTCAGTTGATCAAGGACGCCGGCTGCAACACCGCCGGCGACGCACTCGACGGCCTGAACGCGTACGTCGGTTGGCTGGTCAAGCAGGCCGCGAAGCGCGCGAGTGAGAACGGACGCAAGACGGTCCGCGCGCACGATTTTATCATCATGTAAATCTCCGATAGATCCTGATTGGGTCGATGACGTGACGGGCGCGACCGCCGTGGCTTCCAGGCCGGACGCGCCCGTCGCATTTTCGGACGGCTTTGCCTAGAATGCATTCCCGGTGATGGGGGCTCCGATCTACCTGGTCTCTGCCTGCACGTCCGGCGAGGAGTTCGTCGCCGCGTTCCGGCGCTACGCCGACAAGCACGGACTGTTCATCCCGATCGCCGAGCCGTTGCCGCCGGGTGGCCGCGCGCGGTTCGCGCTGACGCTGCGCGACGGCGGTGTGATGGTCGAGGGCGAGGCCGAGGTCGTCAGCGCGGCGCGCACCCCGTCGGTCATGCACGGCCGGGTCGGGATGACGTTGCGGTTCGTCGCGCCCGATGACGCCAGCAAGACCACGCTCGGCGAGCTCGAGCGCGCGCGGCTCGCGATGAAGCCGGCGCCGCCGAGCGTGCCGCCGCGGTCCGCCGCGGTCCCGGCCGAGCCCCGGCCGGTGCCGCCGCCGATCCAGGGCCGGATCGACGCCGTCAACGCGCTCGCCGAGTGCATCGCGATCGGCGATACCCAGGCGCTGGGTCCCCCGCTGCCGGTGCTGCCCGCCGCGCCGCCGAAGGCCGGCCCGCGCTTCGTGGCGCCAGGCGCCGGTCGGTCGGGACCGGGGACCAGCCCGCCGGATGGACTCGGCCTCGCACCGCGCGCGGCGACCGCGCCGCTGCCGATCGTGCTGGCCAGGCCCGACGAGCGCCCTGCGGCCGGCCGCCACGATGCCACGCCGCCGGCGATCACGCCGCGCGCGACGCCGCAGCCCGACCGGCTGCGCAGCGCCGAGCGGCCGATCGATCGGCCCGTCGATCCCGAGCCCGCCGCGGGATCGATCTCGGGGCTGTCGCAGACCATGACCGCGGTCGGGCCGATCGCGCCCGGGCCGACGTCGGACACGATGATCGCGGCGACGCCGCCGCCGCCCGCGACCAACGGCGCCCCGGGCGCGCCGCACTCGATCTCGGGCGCGTTGACCGCGCCGGTGTTGCAAACGTCGCCGTCCACGCAGCCCGTGGACGGACCGATCTCGACGACGATGACCGCGGTGCCCGCGCCGAGCACGCTGTCGCCGTCGTCGCCGACCGAGATCGGCGGCGTCCTGGTCGAGCCGCTGGCCGCGTCGTCCCCCGAGATCGTCGTGCCGGTCGCCGACCAGGAGGATGTCAGCGCGCGGACCCAGGTCCACGCGGGGGCGCCGCGACCGCCCGCGTCGCCGCCCGCGGCGATGACCGCACCGGCTTCGCCGGGAGCCCCGAGCCAGCCGTTCATCGGCGCGCTCACGGTGCACGGCGTGTCACCCGCGCTGCGCGCTCCGGCGCCGGTGCTGACCCAGACCGAGCTCGCGGTCGAGATCGCCGAGCCCACCGACATCTCGATGCCTCCCGAGCCGCCGGCCGCACCGAGCGCGCCACGCACCGAGGCGATGCCCGCGGTCGAGCCCGACGGTGCGACGCGGTCGCAGGAGCTCCCGGCCGAGCTGGATCCCGACGGGATCGCCGCCGAGGCCGCCCGGGCCGCTGTCGCCGCCGAGGCCGAGGCCGAGGCCGCCGAGCCCGCCGCTGCCGAGCCCGCCGCCGCCACTATCGAAGCCGACGACGACGTCGAGGCCGACGACGACGCCGAGGCCGAGGCCGCCGCCAAGGCCGACGCCGCTGCCGAGCTCGACGCCGCTGCCGAGCTCGCCGCCGCCGCCGAGCTCGACGGCACTGCCGCCCAGTCCGACGACGTCGCCGGACCCGACGGCGCCGCCATGCTCGATGAGCCCGACGACGGCGCCGCCGCCCAGCGTCCGCGCCGCACCGTGATCGGCGTCGCCGTGACGCCGTCTGGCGTTTTGGTATTGCCGGCATCGCCGACGGTCCCGCTCGGGCCGGACGCACCGGAGGCTGCGTCGCGTGCCGCGCTCAGCTCGTCGATCACCGCGGCGATGTCAGCGTCCGGCGCCGCCGCCGATACAGCCGGCGAGGAGGCGACCGGCCCGGAGCGCGCGATCGGCGGGGACGCCGCGTTCGATGGCGACGCGCCCACGGTGCCGCCGATGTCCCAGCTCGCGGCCATGCCCATGATCGAGGAGGCCACGCCGAGCGGCGTGTGGATGACGGCGCCACTCAGGCCGCAGGGGCCGCCGATGCCGCAGCGGCCGCAGGGACCGCCGATGCTGCAGCGGCCGCAGCGGCCGCCGATGCCGCAGCGGCAGGGGCCGCCGATGGCGCAGCGACCGCAGGGGCTGCCGATGCCGCCGGGACCGGCCGCGTCGCTGGACCGCGCTGCACCGCCTGGTGCGCCGGTCGCCGGCGCGGCCGGGTTGCCGAGCGGCGACTGGACGATCGCGCGCGATCCCGACGCACCCGATGGCTGGAGCGAGCCGTTCGAGACGATCTCGCCGCCGCCTCCACCTCCGAGCCCCCCGCTGGCCGGCTCGCCGGCCGTGACCGCGTTCGATGCAGTCGCTCCACCGGTGTCGCCGGTTCCGCTCGCCGCCGGCGCTCCGGCCGATGCGGCGCCGCCGCGGCCATCGCCGCTGCCCAACGAGGTGCCGATCGTCGAGCCGAAGGTCCAGATCGATCCCACGCTGATCGAGCCGCTTCACGGCCCGATGCCCGGCCCGGTTCCCGGAGCGCCGCCCGGATCGCTTCCGGGGCCGCTTCCGGGAGCGCTTCACGGCACGATGTCCGGCGTGCATCCCGGCCCGATGCCGGCGCCCTCGCACGAGCCGCTGGCTGCGATGATGTCGGCGCCTGCGATCGGGATGTACGATCCCGGAGCTTCGCGCCCGGCGGTCGAGGCGCCTGCGATCCAGATGATGATGGCGGTGCCGCAGCCCGGGCCGTATGCACTGCCGCACCCGCCGCACCCGCCACACGGCATGCCGATCGGCCACGCTCCCAGCTATCCGGTCGATCCGAGCTATCAGGTGATGCCGCTCGCGATGCAGTCCCCGTCGTCGCCGCAGCTCTCCGCCGGCGCCGGCGGGTTCGGCGATCCGCGCTACGCGAGCGATCCCGCGCTGCCGGCGCAGGTCGGGCGGCGGCACCTGATCATCATGCTGGTCAGCGCCGTCGTGGCGGTGCTGATCGGCATCGGCGTGCTGCTCGTGTTCACCACGCGGCATCCGTCGACCGCGCCGGGCCCGAACCGGGAGCCCGGCGGTGCCGATCCGGCCACCGCACCGGCGAAATCGGCGACCACGGCACCGGCACCGGCACCGGCACCGGGCAGCGCTACCACCGGCCCGGGCGACCACGCGCCCTCATCCTCGATGGAGCCCGCAGCGACCGGCGCGGCACAGCCCGCAGCGACCGCCTCGGCACAGCCCGCAGCGACCGGCTCGGCACAGCCCGCGGCGACCGCCTCGGCGCAGCCGCCTGCGGCCGGCTCGGCGCCCCCCGCGGCGACCGGCGGCGAGTGCTTCGCGGACGTGTCGAGCCAGCCAGCAGGCGCCGACATCGTGCTCGGTCAGGCCGGCGTGATCGGCACGACCCCGCAGCGCGTCGCGTTGCCGTGCGGCGGTCCGGTCGAGCTCGTGATCCGCAAGCCGCGGATGGCGCCGTCGACCCGCACGGTCACGCCGACGCCGGAAGGTGTGCCGGTCAAGGTCGCGCTCGCCCGGCAGACGTTCCTGGTCAAGGTCAGCTCGACCCCGGAGGGCGCGACGATCACGCTCAACGGCAGGTCGCTCGGCGTCACGCCGACCACGATCAAGGTCCCGGCGTTCGAGTCATCGACGCTCAACCTGGCCAAGGACGGCTACGAGATCGAGGTCGAGAAGGTCGCGCCGCGCAAGGACGGCAGCATCGTCCGCACCGTGCTGCGGCGGCTCGAGCGCAAGAAGCAGCGCTGATTCACCGGCCCGCCGCGATCTCGGGACCGCGCAACCGGAGATCGGCGACCCGGGCGCGGACCAGCGCCATGAACCGCTTGCCCGGATCCGGCTTGTCGTTGTGGTACGCCGGATCGCGCTCGACGTAGTACGGGTGATCACGAAACCGCATCACCTCCTGGTGACCGAGCAGGTGCGTGATCCGGTAGTGCCCGGCGAGGTAGCGCACGAGCGCCGCGTCGGCCGCGACCTGCGCGTCGGTCAGCGGGAACTTCGCCTCGTCGCCGACGTTCTCGATCCCGATCGCGATGTGGTTCATGCCGATGCAGTGGCGCGCGAACCGCGTCACGGGCTGCAGCTGGTAGATCGTGCCGTCGCGGTCGACGACGAAGTGCGATGACACGTTGACCGCGCCGGCGGCCGCGAGCTGCGCGCGCTCGCCCTCGATCCGGACATGGTCGAAGTACCGGCGGGTCGCGGCGGCCGAGCCGCTGGCGGTGTAGTGCAAGATGATCACGCGCGGATCGATCGCCAGGTCCGCGGCGTCCGGATCGCTGTGCTGCCGGCGATACGCCAGCGTGAGCCGCTCGCGCTCGGCGCTCCACGCCATCGGCGCGTCCGTGATCGGCGGCGCGTCGGCCGCTGCCGCCGTGTCGGGCTGCACGGCGTCTGCAGGTACGGCCGCTGGTGCCGGATCAGGCCGCGCGCCGGCCGCCGCCGCCGGAGCGGTGGGTTGGGCGGAAGCTGCCGCAGCCGGGGCGACGCCCGCGGCCCTCGCCGGATCACCCCGCGCTGCCCCGTCGTCGCCCGGCCGAGCTCGCGGCGAGCACGCCAGCGCGGCGGCCAGCCCCAGTACCAGTGCGCACCGGGCCGAGGCGCCGCGACAGCGCGCGCGCATCATCGTCGCGCGCATCATCGTCGCGCGCATCGTCCGCACCGGCGTCATCGCGCGCCCGCATCGCACCGGATCTGGCGGCACGCCGTGTCCTACCAGCGTCATTTCCAGAACGCCAGCCGGGCCTTCTTCTGCGGCGGTGGCGGTGGGGCTCCGGTCGCGAGCTTCGCGAGCTCGTCCGAGATCGCCGCCACCTCCGCAGCCGGGCTCGCGGGTGCGGCGAGCGCGTCCGACAGCCGCTGGACCAGCACCTCGACCGCGCTGATCAGGTCGCGGTTGCCGCCCACCGAGCGCAGGTCCTCGACCCACTGGCCGAGCCGCTGCCGGATCAGCCGGAGCGCCGTCGGATCGCAGCCGCCGGTCGCCTGGGCGCCGAGCTGGACCGCGAACCCGACGAGCAGCTTGAGGTACATGGCGCTCATCGCCGCCGGCGAGTCCACCAGCGGCTGCGCGGGCACCGGCGGCGGTGGCGGGTAACCCGAGGACCGTGCGCGACCCGCCGCCGGGGCTGGCGGCACCACCCTGCCGAGCGGCTTGTCCTGACGGATCGGCGGCCCGCCGCCGCGGTGATTCGACACAGCCGAGTCGTCATCGTCGTCGTCGCTCGCCATCAGCGACGAGCCGGCCACGTCCGAGAAGTCGCTGTCCGCCATCATCAGGTCCATCTCCGGTTCATCCGCGTCCGGTTCATCCGCGTCCATCCTCGGCGCGTGTCTCGACGACAGCCTCAGCTCGAGGTCGTCGTCCTGGCGGACCCCGGATCCGTACGACATCGGAGGCGGAGGATATCCGGGCTGCGCGGGGGCAGGCGACGCCGGCCGCGCTCTGGCCATCGGGCTCTGTATGGTCGGCATGCTTGCGATGCCGGCTCCAACCCTGGCTCGCGCGTGCATCGCCACGGGCGCGCCCATCGGCGAGCCGGCGCTGCCTTCCCACCCGGCGGGTAGCTCGACCGGCTGCACCGCCTGGTGCAGCACGCCGCGCTGGTTCACCACCTGGCTGCGATCGACCGCGACGAACGCGGTGAACCGCGACAGTACGCCGAACTGCTTCGAGACCCGCACGATCTGCGGCTCGAGCTCGCCGCGCGACCCCGCCGCGTAGCGGTCCTCGAGGTCACGGAGGTGCGCGCGCGCCCAGCTCGCGGCGAGCCAGGTCGACGCCGGCGCCGCGCGCGACACCGCCAGCGAGATCTTCAGCGGATCACCCAGGCTCGAGCCTTCGACCTCGATCGTCGCGCCGGCCGGCGCGGCCCCACGATAGCGGCCGAAGATCACGACCGGCGCCCCGGCATAGACGTCGGGCAGCTTGGCCGGCGAAAGCGTCGCGCGATCGACGTCGAGCCCGGTCGGCCGCAGCGCCAGCTCGGTCGCGATCGGCGTGCCGATCCGGCGGTGGACCTTGGCCATGACGTCGTCGAGCCGGTCCTCGGACTCGACCAGCTCGCACAGCCCGCCGCCCGCCGCCGCCATCCGGCGCAGGAACGCGGCGTTGACTGCCTGATCGATGCCGAGCGTGAACATCTTGATGTTGCGCAGGGTCGGCGCGAGCTCGCGCAGGATCTGATCCTCGTTGCCGACCTGACCGTCGGTGACCAGCACGATCACGCGCTCGCGATCGGCGGTGCCGCCGACCAGGAGGCCGAGCGCGAGCCGCAGCGGCTGGGCGATCTCGGTGCCGCCGCGCGCGCCGACCCGGGCGAGCGCCTCGACCGCGCGAAACCGCTGCCGGTCGGTCGCGTCGACCAGGCTCGTCTCCGGCAGCATCTCGACCCGGTCGTCGAACACGACCGCGCAGAACCGGTCGCGCGAGGTCAGGGTGTCGATCATCCGCGCCGCCGCGCGCCGCGCCGCCACCATCTTCCAGCCGCCCATGCTGCCCGAGCGGTCGATCAAGAACACCACGTCGCGCGGCCGGGCGGCGACCGCCCGCGTGCTCGGCGGGACGATCGTGAGCGCGAACGTGCCGCCGCCACCGCCGGCATCGTCGGCGCACACCAGCGAGCTGTTCAGCGCGTCGCCGTCGATCCGCCAGCGCAGCAGGAAGTCGCGATCGAGCCGCTCGCCGGGCTGGACCTCGACGACCTGCGCGTCGCGCCGGGACACCGTGACCGCGTGCAGGCTCGACGCGACGTCGCGCATCACGCCGTCCTCGAGCGCGACCCGCAGCCCGAGCCGCACCGGGTTCGGGCAGCCCGGCAACAACACGGGCGGCGAGATCCGCGACGCATCGGGCACGAGGTCGGTGTCGACCGCGCGGCCCAGGCCCGCCTGATCGCCGGCGAGCGCCGCGCCCGGGATGTAGCGCGGCGCGACCACCAGCGGGAACCGGAACGTGACCTCGCCATCGTCGACCGGGAGCGGCCCGACCAGCGACAGCCGGATCACCGCCGTGTCGCCGGGCATGAGGTTTCCGACGCGCAGCGTGAACACGCCCGGCCGCTCCTCCTCGGTGATCGCGGCGCGATGCCCGGCCGCGATCGCGCGGTCGTACTGCTCGCGCGCCGCGCCGCGCTCGTCGATCACGCCGTCGATCACGCGCCCGCCGACCGTCATCTGGAAGCGATGCACCGCCGCGCGATCCGGCAGCGGGAAGATGTACGTGGCCTCGATCGCCGTGCCGGTGGTGTTGACGAAGGTCTGCGCCAGCTCGATGGTCGCGACCACGCCGGCGACCCGCGCATCGACCTCCATCGCGATCAGCGGCAACAGCCCGCGCGCGGTCGCGAGCGCGCCGAACCCCGCGTCGGGGCTCTTGCCGTAGCCGGCGACCTCGTCGTCACTCATCAAGACCATCGGCGATCCAGTCATGCGTCCTCTCCTTCAGCATGCGACGCGAACCGGCGGGATGCCAGCTCGGCCAGAAGTGGTGCCGCGGCCGCGCGAAGCGCGCGCACGTCGGCGGGTGAAATGACCACGCTCTCGTCGGTGATCGAGAGCGACAGCACGACCTGGGGCGCGAGCTCGATGCGCAGCTCGACCGCACCGGGCGCACGCGCGGTCCCGCCGCGGCCCGGCACGAGCGTCGAGCCGCCCGCCCCCGGGCTCGACGCGCTCGGCGCCCGCGGCGCGCTCGACGCGCTCGACGCGCTCGATGCGCTCGATGCCCTCGACGATGCGCCCCCGGCGGTTGCCGCCAGCTGGTGCGCGTCGGTGTCCGTCTCGCTGTTCGTCTCGCTGTTCGTCTCGGTCTCCGTCTCGATTCCGCCCCCGGCGCCCGCGCGAGCAGCCTCGCGCCCCGCCGTCTCGATTCCGCCGCCGGCGCCGGCGGGAGCAGCCTCGCGCGGCACCGGCTCGCGCTTCCAGAACGCCGCGCGCGCCGTCGGCCGGGACGTCACCGGCAGATCGACGCCCGACATCCGCGCCAGCGTCGGATCATCGAGCGTCGGCCACAGCGCCTGGATCTCCGACAGCGACCGGCCCAGCGCCTGCAGCCGCTTGATCGCGACCACCTGGGCGACGTGCTTCTGGCCGTACAGCGCCGTCCGCCCGCGCATCGCGCCCGGCCGATCGAGCAGCCCGAGCGTCACGTAGTACCGGACGGTCCGCTCGTCCGGTACCGCGCGGACCTGCCCGTTCTTCGGCGCCGGCAGCGCCGCGATCCGGGCCGCCACCTCGGCGACCAGCTCGGGCAAGGTCCACAGCGCTTCCATCGACCTCTACGTAACACTGTTACATTCACTGTCAAATACAATTCGCGCAACTCCTCGGTTCCAGGCACGTTTCGTTACCATCGAGCTGACCCGGCACCCGGCAAGTCACGGGGTTACGATGGCATGGTCCGTGGAAAGGCCTGACCCGTGACCTCCGTGGCGCGCATCCTGATCGTCGACGACGATCGCTCGATCCGCCGCACGCTCGAGAAGTTCCTCGGCGGCGAGGGCTACGAGGTCGCGACCGCGCAGGACGCGCCCGGGGCGATCGCGGCGGCCGACGCGGCCGATCTGATGCTGCTCGATCTCGGCCTGCCGGGCGGCAGCGGCTTCGACGTCCTGACCGCGCTCGCCGACCGGCCGCGGCCGCCGACGGTCGTGGTGGTGACCGCGCGCGACGACATGCAGTCGACGGTCAAGGCGATCCAGCTCGGCGCGTACGAGTACCTGGTCAAGCCGGTCGACATCGATCGGCTGCGGCTCGTGGTCAAGCAGGCGCTCGACAGCCGCGAGACCCGCGATCAGCTCGAGGCGTTCGTGACCCGCACGGCGGAGACCCGGCTGGTCGGCGACATCCTGGGCAAGAGCGCGGCGATCCGCGACGTATGGAAGCAGATCGGCGCGGTGTCGACGACGCGCGCGCCGGTCCTGATCATCGGCGAGTCGGGCACCGGCAAGGAGCTGGTCGCCCGGGCGATCCACGCCTCGTCGGCCGACCGCGAGCGGCCGTTCGTCGCGGTCAACTGCACGGCGCTCGCGCCCGGCGTGCTCGAGAGCGAGCTGTTCGGCCACGTCAAGGGCGCGTTCACCGGCGCGATCGCCGACCGCCCCGGGCGGTTCGAGCTCGCCGGCAAGGGCACGCTGCTGCTCGACGAGATCGCCGAGATCCCGCTCGAGCTGCAGGCCAAGCTGCTCCGCGTCGTCCAGGAGCGCACGTTCGAGCGCGTCGGCGACGCCCGGCCGATCGCGCTCGAGGCCCGGATCATCGCCGCGACCCACCGCGACCTGGCGGCGATGGTCGCGAAGGGCACGTTCCGTGAGGACCTGTTCTACCGGCTGCGCGTGGTCGAGATCGCGCTGCCGGCGCTGCGCGAGCGGCCGAGCGACATCCCGATCCTGGTCGAGGGCCTGCTCGCCAAGATCAACCGCGACCTCGACAAGGATGTCCGCTACGTGACCCCGGCGGCGCTGGCGCGGCTCGCGGCCCACAGCTGGCCCGGCAACGTGCGCGAGCTCGAGAACCTGCTGACCCGCGCCGTCGTGCTCGCCAAGACCGACGTGCTCGACGAGACCCTGCTGCCGATCGGCGCGGCGGCGCCGGCGGGCGACCCGGCGGCCGGCGGCGCCGAGGCCGACGCCGAGGGCGCGCTGCCGACGTTGCGCGAGCTCGAGCGCCGCCACATCGTCCGCGTGCTCGCCCACACCGACTGGAACAAGCGCCGGAGCTGCGCGATCCTCGACATCAGCCGGCCGACGCTCGATCGCAAGATCGAGGAGTACGGCCTGCGGCGCGAGGAGCCGCCGTGAACCCCGGCCTGATCCCGCTCGCGATCGCGACGGTCGGCGCGTCGTACGCCGCGCTGGTGCTGCGCGAGTGGCGGCGGCGCGACAACCTGATGTTCGGGCTGCTCGCGCTGACCGACGCCGCGATGACGGCGTGGCGCGGCGTCAACGTGCTGACCGGCGGCTCGATCATCTCGCCCGGCGTGCTCGTGCCGTGCATGCTCGGCACCGTCGTGCTCGCGCTGATCACGCTCGAGTTCGTGTCGGCGTTCCCGCGGCGCCGCCCGATGACCTGGGCGTGGCGCGCGGCGATGCTGGCGTGGGGCGCGATCGGCGCCGCGATCGCGTTCGCCGCGCCCGAGCCCGGCAACGCGTCCGAGGGCTCGAGCATCGTAGCCGAGGTGGTGTTCTTCGGACCGGCGACCGTGCTGGTGTTCGCGCTCGGCGCGCGCGCGTTCCGGCATACCCAGCAGCGCGACGCGCGGCTCGTGATCGCGGTCCTGTGGTTCCGCTGGGCGTTCGGGTTCGCGGCCTACGCGCTCGGCCCGGTCCTCGGCGTGTTCGAGGCCGCGGTCTGGGCCGAGACCACGGTGGCCACGATGATCAGCTTCACCGTGATCGGCACCGCGGTGCTGCGCAGCGAGCTGTTCTCGATCCGGTCGTCGGCCGCCGAGGTCGTCACGATCGCGACGATCGCGCTCTTGGTCATGCTCGGCGGCGGCAGCGCGGTCAGCATGGCGCTGACCTACATCCCGCCCGGCCGGCTGCAAGAGCTCGCGCTGTTCGGCGCGGCGTTCGTGCCGCTCGGCCTCGCCGCGCTGGGCTACGCGATCTACCCGCGGGTCGAGCGCCGCGTGCTCGCCGGGCTCGACGAGCGCCGCGCGCGCCGGCTCGGCGTCCAGGGCGAGCCGCTGCCGGCCGACGCCGCCGCCGCGATCGCCGAGGCCGGCCGCCGGATCGCGTCGATCGGCGATGGCGCCGTGGTGCGCTGGGTCGATGGCGGCGAGCTGCCGCCGGCGCTCGCCCGCGAGCTCTCGGTCGGCGAGCCGCTGCGCCGGGACGAGCGCCCCGAGCTCCCCGCGTGCTTCGTCGTGCCCGCGCTCGGCGCCGATCGCGTCCTGGTCGGCGCGTTCTACCTCGACGGTGGCCTGGTCGATCGCGACACCTACGTCGTCGCGCGCGACCTGTCGGCGCGGGTCGCGATCGCGGTCCAGCGCGCCCAGGCGGTGTCCGAGCTGCTCGACGCGCGCCGGCTCGCCGCGCTCGGCCAGTTCGCCGCCGCGATCGCCCACGACATTCGCACGCCGCTGACCAGCATCTCGATGAACGTCCAGATCCTGCGCCGCAAGCTGCAGCTGCCCGACGACGACCGCGAGCACCTCGACATCGCGCTCGAGGAGCTCGCGCGGCTCGACCGCTCGGTCGCCGAGATCCTCGACTTCGCCAAGCCGGTCAAGCTCACGTCCGAGCCGATCGACGTCGCCGAGCTGATCGAGACCACGCGCAAGAACCTGACCCCGGTCCTGTCCGGGCGCGGCGTCGCGGTCCGGATCGAGCCGCCCGGGACGGTCGACGCGCTGACCGTGCACGGCGATCCGCTGCGCCTGCGCCAGGCGCTGACCAACCTGGTCGACAACGCCGCCAACGCGTCGCGGCCTGGCACCGAGGTCACGCTGCGCGCGACCGCGACCGACGACCGCCACGTCGCGATCGAGGTCATGGACCACGGCCGCGGCATCGGCCCCGACGACCTGCCGCGGATCTTCGAGCCGTTCTTCACGACCCGCCCCGACGGCACCGGCCTGGGCCTGGCGATCGTCCACAAGGTGATCCGCGCCCACGGCGGCGACATCAAGGTCCGCTCGACGCTCGGCGCCGGCTCGACGTTCACGATCACGCTGCCCCAGCCGGCCTGAGCAGGCAGCGAGCGGTCAGCGAGCGGGCGGCGAGCGGGCAGCGAGTGGGCTGCGAGCGGGCGGCGAGCACGGCACGGCGCGGCACCGGGTAACGTCATTTCTGGCGCCGGTAACGCTCCGTTACCGTGCTGCCCCGGATAACGCCGCGAAATTGCCCGAATCGCGGCCGGCATGCGGGGTGCTCGTAGTTCCGCAAGACATGTGGAACCTGGCTCGCAAGCTGCTCCTGCACGATCGCCTGCGGTTTGCCGTGGCGATCGCCGGCGTCTCGGTCTCGGTGATGCTCGTGCTCGTCCAGGTCGGCCTGTACTTCGGGTTCATGAACACCGCGTCGTCGCTGATCGACGCCAGCCACGCCGACCTCTGGGTCGGCAAGAAGGGCAACGAGTCGTTCGAGTTCGCGACCCCGTTCGACGAGCGCGCGTTCTACAAGGTCGCCTCGGTCCCCGGCGTCGCGCGCGCCGAGCGCGTGGTGATGAACTTCGCGCAGTTCAAGCTCGCCGACGGCGGTGACATCGGGGTCCAGATCGTCGGGATCGACGCCGCGCCCGGCCGCCGCACGCTGCTCGCGCCGTGGAACGTGGTCGCGGGCGACCCCGGCCGGCTCGCCGAGCCCGGCGCGATCGTGCTCGACCGGACCGAGTACGCCAAGCTCCGGATCGATCGCGTCGGCCACGTCGCCGAGATCTCCGGCGTCCGCGCCGAGGTCGTCGGGCTGACCAGCGGGATCCGGTCGTTCACGACCTCGCCGATCATCTTCACCGACCTGCGCACCGCGCGCAGCTACCTGCCCCAGCTCGGCACCGAGGCGGTGACCTACGTCCTGGTCGAGGTCGCGCCCGGCGCCCGCGTCGCCGAGGTCGAGGCCCGGATCAACGCGCTGCCCCACCTGGCCGCGTACACCACCGCCGAGATGTCGACCCGAACCCGGAGCTACTGGTCGACCCGGACCGGCGTCGGCGCCGGGTTCTTCACCACCGCGGTGCTCGGCGTCATCGTCGGCTTCGTCGTCGTCGGCCAGATCCTGTACAGCGGCACGCTGCAGTACATCCGCGAGTACGGCACGCTCAAGGCGATGGGCGCGCGCAACAGCGCGGTCGTCCAGGTCATCCTGTCGCAGGCGATGATCTCGGCGGCGCTGGGCTTCGCGGTCGGCGCGCCGCTGGCGATGGCGATGCGCGCCGCGATGAAGGCCGCCAACCTGACCGTCGCGCTGAGCCCGGCGCTCTACGCGGTCACCGCCGTGATCACCGCCGCGATGTGCGCGTTCGCCGCGCTGCTGTCGATCGTCAAGGTGCTGCGGCTCGACCCGGCATCGGTGTTCAAGGGTTAACGCGTCGCCACGAAGGACCATCATGACCGCCGCCATCGCCCTGTCCGATGCCCTCCCCGCCGTCCCCGCCGCCGGGCCGCGCCACCCGGCGCTCGCCCGCATGATCGGCATCACCAAGACCTACGGCACCGGCGAGAACGCCGTCGCCGCGCTGGTCGGCGCCAGCCTCGACGTCCACCCGGGCGAGGTCCTGCTGATCGAGGGCCCGTCGGGCTCGGGCAAGACCACGCTGATCTCGGTCCTGGGCCTGCTGCTGACGCCGAGCGCCGGCGAGGTCTGGCTCGAGGGCAGGAACGTCGCCGGCCTGGGCGAGCGCGAGCTGCCCGGCCTGCGCGCCCGCAACTTCGGCTTCGTGTTCCAGGGCTTCAACCTGTTCCCGGCGCTGTCCGCGGCCGAGAACGTCGCGATCGCGATCCGGATGAAGAACCCGCGCGCGAGGAACGCCGACGCCGAGGCGCGCCGGCTGCTCGAGCTGGTCGGGCTCGGCCCCCGGATGCGCCACCTGCCGGCCGACCTGTCGGGCGGCCAGAAGCAGCGCGTCGCGATCGCCCGCGCGCTCGGCGGCGACCCGCCGATCCTCGTCGGTGACGAGCCGACCGCGGCGCTCGACACCCGGACCGCGCTGTCGGTGATGGAGCTGCTCCGCGAGCTCGCGAGCAGCCAGCGCCGCGCGGTCGTCGTCGTGACCCACGATCCGCGCCTCGAGCGCTTCGCCGACCGCGTCGTCCGCGTCGAGGACGGCCGGATCCAGTCGATCCAGTCGATCCAGTCGATCAGCTCTCCCCGCCCCGAGTCTCCCAGGAGCCCGTCATGACCAAGCTACGCTACCTCGCCCTCGCCTTCCCGCTCGCCCTTGCCGGATGGTGGTGGTTCGGTCACACCACGTCCGAGGTCCACGCCGCCGCGGTGACCGGCCCCGGCGTGCTGGTCGCCCCCGGCCGGGTCGAGCCGGTCCACGATCCGGTCAAGCTCGCGTTCGAGGCCCAGGGCCGGATCGCCGAGATCCTGGTCGACGAGGGCGACACGGTGCACGCCGGCCAGGTGCTCGCCCGGCTCGACGACCGGCTCGCCACCGCCCGGGTCGCCGCCGCCGAGGCCGGCCTGGCACAGGCCCGCGCCCACCATGCGCTCGCCCGCCGCGGCCCCCGCGCGGAGGACGTCGCCGCCGCCCGCGCCGACGCCGAGGCCGCCACCGCCGCCGCTCGCCACAAGGACGCCGAGCAGGCCCGCAGCGAGCACCTCGGCAAGGTCGGTGCGCTCGCGACCACCGTGGTCGATGCCGACGACGCCGCCGCCCGGGTCGCCGCCGCACAGGCCGCCGCCGCCAGCGCGCGCTACCAGTCGCTGGCGCGCGGCACGCGGGCCGAGCAGATCGAGGAGGCCGCCGCCGCGGTCGCGCTGGCCCAGGCCGAGCTCGACGCCGCGCGGGTCGCGCTCGACCAGACCGTGCTGCGCGCGCCGAGCGACGGCGTGATCCTGCGGCGCACCGGCGAGGTCGGCGCGCTGGTCACGCTGATGGTCCCCGCCCCGGTCGTGTCGATGGCCGACCTCGGCCGGCTCGAGATCCGCGCCGAGATCGACGAGGCCGACATCGCGGCGATCGCGCCCGGCCGGGCGGCCTACGCCACCGCCGAAGCCTACGGCGAGCGCCGGTTCCCGGTCGTGCTGAGCCGCGTGACCCGCGAGCTCGGCCGCAAGACCGTGCGCGATGACGACCCGCGCGCCCGGGTCGACACCCGCGTGCTCGAGGTCATCGCCCGGTTCGACGGCGCGCCCGGCGCGGTCCTGCCGCTCGGCCTGCGCATGCAGATCCACGTCGGCCGGTGATTCGGCCGTGATTCGGCCGTGACCGAGTCCGGCCGGCCGGTCAGCCGCGGCGCTGCCGCCCGCCGGAATCCGACAGCTTGCGCGTGGCCTCGCGCGATCGCGTCAGGAAGGCCTCGGCCGACACCCCCATGGTCTCGGCGAGCAGGCGGAACTCGCGCAGCCGCCCCGACGAGGTCCGCCACGCCAGGCCGATGTTGCGGCCCGGCACCGGCTTGGCGAACTCGGCGAGCGCGATCGGCCCGTGCTTCTGCACCAGCGTCGAGACCGAGGCTTCGGGCAAGAGCGTCACGCCGAGCCCGCCGGCGACCATCTGCACCAGCGTGGGCAGGCTGGTCGCCCGGACCTCGAGCGACTCGACGGCGCCCGCGCGCTTGCAGACCTCGAGCGCCTGGTCGCGCAGGCAGTGCCCGTCCTCGAGCAGCAGCACGGTCTGGTCGTCGAGGTCGCGCTCGGTGAGCTTGCCGCGGCGGTGCCTGAGCAGCGCCGCGCCGCGCGGCGCCGCCGCCACGAAGCCCTCGCGCGCGACCGGCGCGGTCGTGAAGTCGCCCGGCACCGGGATTGCCAGCAGCGCCAGCTCGAGCTGCCCCGCCGCGAGCTGGACGAGCAGCCGCGAGGTCTGATCCTCCCGCAGGATCAGCTCGAGCCGGGGAAACCGCCGGTGCACCTCCGGGAGCAGCGCCGGCAGCCAGTACGGCGCGATCGTCGGGATCACGCCCATCCGGAGCGAGCCGACCAGCGGCTCCCCGCGCTTGCGGGCGGCGTCGCCGACCGCATCGATCGCGATCAGCGCCTCGCGCGCCCGGCTCACGACGTCCTCACCCGCCGGGGTGATCAGCACGCTGCGGCGGTCGCGCTCGAACACCTGGAGGCCGAGGACGTGCTCGGCCGCCTGGACCTGGGCCGACAGCGCCGGCTGCGAGATCCCGAGGGTGGTGGCGGCGCGGCGGAAGCTGCCGGTATCAGCCACCGCAACGAGGCTTTCTAGCTGGCGAATCGACGGGCGCTCCATTGATAGGTCCAGGCTATCAGATGCATAGCATTACGTGATTAGACTTATCAACCAGGTAGGGGCAGTGTGGTTGCTAGAGGCCCCTCATGTTGACCTACGAAACCGAGTTTCCAGCGTTTCAGGTCAAGGCCCACGGAGGTCTCCAGCCTGGCAAACCGTCCGTCGAGCTTACCGGCCACCGCTTCGAAGGCAAGCAGTGGATCGCAAAGGGCGACCCCACCCTCACCGCAGCGTAAGGAGCCCCCATGTCGATCGATCGCCTCAAGGACCGACTGCCCGATCATGCCAGAGACCTGCGCATCAACCTCGGTGCGATCACGAGCTCGACGACGCTCAAGCCACAGCAAGCGTGGGGCACCGCGCTCGCCGCCGCCGTGGCATCGCGCAACGCGGAGGTCGTCGACGCGATCGCCGCCGACGCGACGCTGACTCCCGAGGCCGCCGCCGCGGCCCGCGGGGCGGCGTCGATCATGGGGATGAACAACATCTACTACCGGTTCCAGCACATGATGGGCGACCGCTCGGCGTACGCCGATCTGCCCGCCCGGCTGCGAATGCAGATCATCGGCCGCCCCGGCGTCGACTACGTCGACTTCGAGCTGTGGTGCCTCGCCGCGTCGGTGATCACCGGCTGCGAGAACTGCGTCCGCAACCACGAGAACACCGTGCGCGAGCGCGGCGGCACCGCCGAGCAGGTGCAGGACGCGGTGCGCATCGCGGCGGTGATCCACGCCGTGGCCCTCACCCTCGACAGCCTGCCCACCTGCCTGCCGGGCCTCGCGGGACCCTCGTGACCGAACCCCACCTGTTCGGCGCCAGCTGTGGCGTGTACGTCCGGATCGTCCGGTTGACCCTCGCCGAGAAGGGCGTGGCGTACCGCCTGGTCGAGATCGACGCCACGAGCTCGGGCACCTCGGCGCTCGTGGTCTCGCAGCACCACCCGTTCGGGCGGATCCCCGCGTTCGAGCACGACGGCTTCCGGCTCTACGAGACCGGCGCGATCACGCGCTACATCGACGAGGCCTTCGCCGGTCCGGCGCTGCAGCCGTCCAACCCGCGCGGCCGCGCCCGGATGCACCAGATCATCTCGCTGCTCGACAACTACGTCTACGAGACGCTGGTCTGGGACATCTTCGTCGAGCGCGTGCGCGCCGCGTTCGAGGGCCGCCAGCCCGACGAGATCCGGATCGCCGCCGCCCTGCCGCTGGCCGAGACCTGCCTCGACCAGCTGGTCGATCTCATGGCCGACGGCCCGTACCTCGCCGGCGAGCGCCTGACCCTGGCCGATCTCCACGCGGCGCCGATGATGATCTACGCCGGCATGGCCGCCGAGGGCGCGGCCCTCCTGCGCGAGCGCCCGACCCTCGAGGCCTGGCTCGCCCGGATCCGCCGGCGCTCGAGCATCGGCGATACCCGCACCCCGCTCGAGCTCCTCGCCTGGCACGCGGCCACGGCCTCCCAGGCGCCGCTGCGCCCGATGGCCTGAGCGCGCCGGGGCCGGTCAGGCGGCGCCGCGCACGGTGCGGAGGGTCCACGCGATCGCGGCGATGCCGACGGCGAGCGTGGCGACGAACACCGGCAAGCCGCCGGCGCCGACCGCGGTCTGCCGGGCGTGCTCGATCAGCGCCAGCCGCGGCGCCTCGCGCACCACCGCGCCGGCGAGCAGCGCGGCGGCGGTCGCCGCGGTCGCCACCCGGAGCCCCGGGCCGTCCGGCCGGCGCGCCGTCCAGCCCCAGCCGAGCGCGGCGGCGATCCCGGCGGCCGCCAGCACGTGGCTCCAGCCATGGGCCCGGTCGACCTCGCGCCCGATCGCGAGGACGACCGCCGACGTCGCGCCGCAGGTGGCGAGCCCCGCGAGCGCGAGCGCGGCGAGCCGGCGGCGCTCGGGGGCGTTGGCCGGCCACGCCGCGAGGGTCGCGAACAGCGCGAGCATCGCGCCCGCCCAGGTCACGAGCCGCGGCACGATCGCGACCTCGAGGTGGAATCGCTCGCCGGCGCCGTACATCGCGCGCCAGCCGGGATCGTCGAGCATGACCTGGTGGAGCTCGGTCCACGACCACGCGACGAACGCGAAGCACACCGCGCCGATGCCGAGCGCGAGCCGCCGCCGGCGCTCGGACGCCTTGGCCAGGTAGAGCGCGTAGAAGCCCAGGATCAGCGCGGGCACCACCGCACCCCAGCGCGGTCCCATCAGGAGATTTGCGGTGTAGAACCGACGCTGGTAGAGCAGCTGCAGGAACAGCAGCGGGCCGACGCCGGCGGTGATTCCGGCGCCGAGCATGAACGGCAGCCAATCGCGGGCGCGCTCGGCGATCGGATCGGCGCTCCGGCGGACCGCGGCGACCAGCGCGTAGACTGTGCCGGCGGCGACGTAGCTGACGAACACCGCGTGGAGCGCGAACGAGACCAGGTAGAGCACGAGCCACAGCGCTTCGATCGGCGTGCCATCCGACGCATCGAACGGCCAGATCACGGCAGCGCTCCCGCCGGCGCCGTCCCGGCCTCGTCGAGCCAGCGCGCGATCTGCGCCAGCGTGTCGGCTGCCGCGGGCTGCGCGGCAAACCCCGCCGGCCGATCGGCTCGCTCCCAGCGCAGCAGCTGGACCAGCGCCTCGACGTCCTCCGCGTTGCCCGCGAACGGCGGCATGAAGCCCTTGGTCCGCTGCAGCTTGGCGAGGTTGAGCCGGAGCTGGTCGTCGGTCCACGTCCGGGTCAGCTCGACCAGCGCGTTGGCGCCGCGCATCGTGTGGCAGGCGTCGCACAGCGCGCGCTCGACCCGGGCGCCGCGCGCGAGCTGCTCGGTGGGATAGCGGTCGCGCAGCGGATACGGATCGCCGGCGGTCGCGCCGTTCCGGCGCAGCGCCGCGACCTCGTCGGGGCGGATCGACGTCGAGTACAGCACGCCGCGCACCGTGTACGGCTTGCGCGCGCCCTCGCGGACGAACTCGCCGGCCGCGGTCGCGGCGAACGCCAGGCCGAGCAGCAGCGTCGCGGTGGCACCGTTGATGTAGAGCCGCTGCACGATCAGCCCGACGATCACGTAACCGCCGACCAGCAGCGACGCGCCGGCCGCGACGCCGACGAACATCGTCATCGGCATGCTGCCGCCGAGCAGCCACGACCGGCTGTCCCCGGGCAGGACGGCGAGGAACCACAGCGCGAGCAGCGGCATCGCCGCGATCGGCGCCGCGAACCGCGACGCGCGGCGGATCAGCGCGGCCCGGCGGTCGCGAGAGAGATCCATCGTGTTGATCACGAGGCAGCCGACCAGCGCGCCGAGCGTGGTCGACACGGCGGTGCGGAACAGCAGCGACGGCCAAAAGCTCGGGTTGAAGAACCCCGCCCACACGCCGCCGCCCTCGAGCCAGCGGCCCGGCGTGAGCTGCCATGCCAGGATGCCGTTGATCCAGAACAAGCTCATCCACGACGCCACCGCGTACAGCGCGAGCAGCCGGAGCCGCGCGCGGTCGCCCAGCCGCGGCCCGTGGCGGTAGAACGCATAGCCCGCGGTGATCTCGACCGCGAACCACACCCATTCGGTGGCCCACAGCCAGTGGAACTCGTCGATCATGAGGCCGATCGTCCGCGCGCCGACCTGGATGGTGGTGAACCACATCGCCACGCCGGTCAGCGCACCGACGACGAAGCTGACCAGCACGAGGATCTTGAAGTAGCCGTCGACGAACGTCCGCGCGTCGCGCTGGCCGCGCTGGCCGAGCCGCTCGAAGTACCACATCACCATGCCGCCGCCGATCGCGAACTGGGCGAGGAACACGTGGACGATCCCGACGCCGCCGATCACCAGGCCCTTCATCAATGGCCCAAAATCGTTGACCGGGTAGTACGGGATCGTCGAGTTGATCGGACTCACGCACCTGGGATGCTACAGCGACGCGGCCGGCGGCGGATTGTCTGGCGTTTCCGCTGCGGCGAAATGCCGCCGCGAGCCGGCTCGGCCGTCCACGGTCACGCACACCGGCAGCCGGTCACGGCGCTCCATGGCGCCCAACTGCGCACACCTCGCGGCGTGCCAGGTTTCAGAACAAGCCGGCGTATGCCGAGGTGTTGTTCGAGTCCGCGTCCGGATCCGGCAAGGTGGCGAACCGGTCATAGGCCACCGGCGCAGCGTCGTCGGTCGTCTGGTTGGTCACCAGCTCGATGACGAACGACGTGAAGGTTTCTCCCGGCTGCTCCGAGCCCGAGCCCGAGCCCGAGCCCGACCCGGGGCCCCCATCCGGGGACGCGGAGCTGCTGTTGCTACAGGCGCCCGCCACCACTGCCAGGGCCAAGGCCAGGGCTTTCATTGCGGGTCTCCCGGTTTCGGCATCTGCGGCGCCCCGGGTCGGGGGTCCTTGAGATAGGGGAACGTCGTGTCGAACGCGGACTGGGAGATTCCGGCACCATCGACATACGGCAACTGCCCCGCGGGCGCGTCGGTCGTGTTGAGCAGGTACCCCATCGCGACGCGCAGCTCGATATCGACGACGTCGTCGCCTGGACGGCGGCCGTTCGGAAAGCCGGCCGGGTCGCAACCGGCATGGTTCACGTTCAGCTTGGCATCCAGCTTGGCCGTGGCGGGGTCGAAGCAGAGCGCCGCGCCGTACGAGTTCTGGTGATCGGCCGGCGTGGCCGCGATCGCCGTGTTGAGGCGAACCATCTCGGCGGTCGAGCCATTCGCGTTCACCCCGGGAATACCGGTCAGGAACGCCGCCACGAGATCGGTGCGGGGGAATCGCCTGGGAGCGACGACACCCGCTCCGCCGAACAGCAGCTCGGCAACGGCCGGTAGCGTCGGGTTGGTGACGTAGTCGGCAAATTGCGCATCATCCTTGGGCTCGCTGCTGTTGAACCGGTCCTTGTCCTTGAGACCGATCACGACCTCGTTGACGAGCGGCATGCCCAGGCGTGACACCTGGGCCCATGGTCCGCCTTCGTGGGTCGGCCGCTCGAAGGTCGGGTCCGGGTTGATCACGCGTGCCTGGCGCACGCTCGCCGTGGTCCACGCACCGATGATGGGATGCTGGGCATCCTTGATGAGGCACGCCGCTGGAATCTCCAGCGCGATGCTGGTCACGTTCTTGCCGGCGAGATCGTCGAAGCCCTGGTACTGAGGCCCGAGAATGTTCGCGACGTCGCCGATCCCGCTCGTGTTGAAGTGCAGGAGGTCGAAGATCTGGCCGAGGTTGACCGAGAACCCTTCCTTGCGCTGGCCGACGAACACCCGCGGATGCGTGCCGCGCGGCGGCGTGCAACCCGGAAGGTTGATGTCGTACATGAACGAGCGTGCGTACGACGCATAGTCGGGAATGGTCTTGGTACCGACATTGTCGAGCGGCTTGCCGAACGTGCTCGCACCGCTGGTCGATGCGACCGCCTCGACGGTCCGGTCCCGGCGTCGGCCACGGACGATCTGGAGCTTGTAGGTCTCGAGGAGGTTCCTGCTGTCCTCGTGACCCGCGGCGAGCGGCCCCACCGCCGAGTATGGCACCGCGATCTTCTTGCCGCCGACATCGAGCTGAATTCCGCTGCCTCCGGCGAGCGTGGTCTGGAACCGGAACTGGAACGTGATGTCCTCCCTGGCATCGCCGTCGTTGTCGACGTGGATCTCGTAGAGCGCAGCCGGGTCGAGCGTGAAGAAGTTCGGCCCACCTTGCGGATCCTGGAACGGCAGATAGTTCGCCAGGATCGTGACGTAACCGGTGCGCCCCGATGCGAAGCTATTGAATATGTACAGGTCGGTTCCATCGACCTTGGGATTCTTGGTGAGGAAGGGCGCCTCGCGATGGCTCGAGGCCCATCCAGCGCCCGGGACCAGCACCGTCGTGAATGCTGCGAGCCCTCCTAACAACCTATTCGTCAATCTCATGATGTCTTTCTTTCATCTATTGTTCTGAGTTGCATGCGGCGGAAGTGCCGCAAAGCTTTGAAACGCACGTGCGACGATCTCCGGATGTGCTCGCGGTGCAGGATCGACGACCGTGAGCACGGCGACGTCCTGCACCTCCCGGTGCGCCCCCGGAGCCATTGCCGCGAACCGCCCGTCCATGAATGCCTTGCCCGCCACCGCCGCGCCGTGCGTCGGGTATTCGCACACGGCGAGCACGATGTCGTCGCCGGTCTGACCGCCGAGGCAGTAGCTCGCGCGCATCGAGGCGCCCAGGTACTGGCGGCGCTCGGTCACGCGAATGTCCGAACGATCGAGCGCGTCGAACACGCGCTCGGCAGTCACGCTCGATGCCGGCCGGTGATTCGCCTCGTAGCGCAGCCTGGCGACGAGCGGTGACAGCTCCTTGCTCGGCTCGATCAGCTTCGGTGCGGCCGCGCTCGCCGGCGCCACCGCGGGGGGCGGCGCCGGCGGTTCGGATTCGCAGGCAGCAAGCGCGACGATCGTTGAAACAAACAGTGATCGCATAAAAACCCTCCATTCGAGCTCACGAACACCACCGCTGATACGACCAGATCGACGCGACCACCGCGATCGATGCGGAGCCACCCCACAGGAGCAGTCGGTACCAGATGGTCCTTCGCAGCAGATAAAGTGCCGGCAACAGCAAGATCACGAATACGGCCTGGCCGAGCTCGACCCCGAGGTTGAACCCGAGCAGCGCTCCGATCAGCTCGTGAGACGGCAGCCCGAGATCGACGAGCACGTTCGAGAACCCGAAGCCGTGGAGCAGCCCGAGCGAGAATGCCACGGCCCATCGGGCATCGACCGCGCGCACCAGGTTGTTCACGGCGGCGGCAACCACGGACACGGCGATCGCAGTCTCGATGAATCGAGAGGGCAGCTGGACCAGACCGATCGCCGAGATCACGAGCGTGATCGAGTGCGCGAGCGTGAACGCGGTCACGATCTCGAATACCTCGACGGCCACCGCGCGCAGCGAGCGCTCGGTCGCAGGGGCCGTGACGCCGGCGCGGGGATGGCGTGGGATATATACCGCGGGCAAGATCAGACACGTCAAGAACAGCAAGTGGTCGATTCCATGCCAGATGTGCCAGACACCTTCTTCGATGAACTCGGCGATCGACGTGGCGTCGGACGGCGACACGAACACCGGCGCAGCGTCGCGGATGATCAACGTGCGGGCACCGGCACCGGCGACATGGACCAGGCCGCGGTGCAGCGCGTCGACATCGAACAGCAGGCGATAGGAGATCGCCAGACGCTCGATCTTCGCCGGACACCGTGCCGTGAGTGGCACCGACCAGTACGATCCATCCGTCAGATCGATGAGCGCGGCGTCGTGCCATTCGATCGGACAGCTCGCGGATGCGGTCGCGAACCCGAGCCGCTCGGCCAGGTAGCCCTTGATGCGCGGCGCCGCCGCGGACAGCTCGCCCCAGGTGATGTCACCGTCACCATTGCCGTCGATCGCCAGTGCGCCGTCGAGATCGCGCACGGCAATGTCGAGGTGACCGTCGACTCGTTCGCCCTGCACGGCGAGTCGCAGATGGGCGTCGCTCGGCTTGTGTGCCCACGCCGAGCTGCCGGCCAGGGTCACGGCCGCGGCGGCGGCGAGGCCGAGCTTCACGAGGCACCGAGCCGGCGTAGGAATCGATCGAGCTGGGCGTCGTGGACACCGGTCTGCGCCGCCCACGCGACCACGGGCGCCGCTGCGGACGCCGCGCGCGCTGCGAGCGCGACCTCGGCGAGCAGCCTGGCGTCCGCGAGCTCGTGCTGGACGGCCCAGTCCTCGCGCGCGAGTTGCAACGCCCGCGACGGCGCGGCTTCGACATCGAGCGCGAACCGCGCCTCCTCGCGGAGGTGCACGCGATCGCCACGCTCGCGGGCCGCTGCGATCCGGGTGCGCATCCGATCTGCCAGCTCGGTTGCTTCCGACCCGCGGGCGCGGTGCTCGGCGATCGCGCGCCGCACGAGGAGACCATCGATCTGCTCCCTGCCCGCGAGCAGCGCCGAGGCATCGCCCGCACGATCTTGCGCGAGCAGGACGTCGGCAAGCAGCCCGCGCGCGTAGTGGTCCTCCCCGTCGAACGCGAGCACCTGCTGGAGGTGGGTTCCCGCGGCGGTCATCTCGCCGCGCTGGATCGCGAGCTCGGCCAGGACCGTGAGGGCCCAGCTCGCGATCGCGGGGTCATCTCCGCGCGCGGCCTGCAGCTCGGCCGCGAGCATCCGGTAGGCGGGCTCGGCATGGCCGGCGATTCCATCCAGGGGCGCGCGGCAGGCCGCCGCGACCAACGAGCTCGCCCGCCGCATCACCGCGGTACAGCTGGCTCGGGCGGCCGGATAATCTCCCATCACGGTGGCAACCACCGCGCGGGTGAGCTGCGCTTGCACGTCATCAGGACGTGCGGCGATCAAAGCATCCAGATCGGCGCGCGCAGCGACAAACGCGTGCAGCGATTGTTCGATCGTCGCGCGGAGCAACATCACGTCGGGTGGCGGGGCAGGAAGCGCCCACCACTGTGCGAGCGTCGCTTGCGCTCGGCCGAGGTAGCGTGGGTCGGATAGCGTACGCGCGCGCAAGATATCCCGCCTGGCGAGCTCGACAGCAAGCTCGACGCGATCGGGGGACGCTGCGAGCGCCCGCCGTGCCCGCAGCTCATCTGGATCCCGAGGCGCGACGCGCGCGATCACGAGCGATGCCCCGCGCGGCAGGTAGCGAGCGGCGGCACGCGAGCCACGATCGGGCGTGGCGAATGCGGCGAGCGTCAATGCGCCGGCGAGCGCCACGGTCGCGAGCGCGAGCAAGACCAGCTTCGAGCGCAACGTTCGATTTCGCTCTCCGCTCGCGCGCTGGCAACGCCACGAGCTGCGGAGCGTCTGTGTTTCACGAGTTACTCGTGCACAAGCTGCTGCCCAACCGGACCAGATCATGCCGCCAGCAAGAGCAAGTTCGAGACCGTCAATCGCACATCTGGTTCATGTCCAGAGCGATCCGATGGCCAGAGCGGCTCGTACGATCGCCCCCGCCCGTCGGCGACCAGGCGCTGGCCGCGGGTCAGGATGATGGTCTCCCCCGTTGCCTCGCAGATCGATACTGAGAACACGGAGGTCCCATATCGCGCCGACACCGCGGCTGACGCCAAGCGCTGGCTCGCCCTGGGCGCGAACGTCGAGCCGATTCCTTGCGCCGCCGCCGCTGGTTCGGTAGTGCTACGGGGGGTTAGCCTGCAAGAACGCCTCGATCGCCGGCCACACCAGGTCGGGCCGCTCGACGTACGGAAAGTGCGACGCGTCGGGGATCTTGACCAGCCTGGCGTGCGGCATCGCGGACGTCCACTCCTCGACGAGGTCCATCGGGATCGCCTCGGCCTCGCCATGGAGGATCAGTGTCGGCGCCCGGATCGCGGCGAGGCCGGGCCGGAGGTCCCACGCGCCCAGCGATTCCTCGGTGTGCGGGCCGGCGACGCCCATGCCGGCCTGGATCGCCGCCGCGCCCGCGCTGCAGAAGTCGCCGGTGATCCGGCTCGCGAGCTCCGGCCGCGCCAGGCGTGGCTTGACGGCGATCGCCCAGTACGCACGACACGCCTGCACGGCGTCGGGGCCGTGGACCATCGCGTCACCGAGCCTGGCCATCTCGGCGCGCTCGTCTGGCGTCAGCCGGCTGTCGATCGCAGCCGCATAGCGCGGCGCCATGTCCCCGGCGCGCGGCGGCACCGGGCCGAGGAAGATCATGCGCGCGACGCGATCGGGGTGCGCGATCGCATAGCTCGCCGCGATCGCCGGGCCGAACGAGTGCGCGACCAGGGTCATGCGCGACAGTCCGAAGTGACGGCGCAGCGCCTCGAGGTCGGCGACATGGCGCGCCATGGTGTAGAGCGCCGGGTCGTCGCGCAGCAGCTCGGAGCGGCCGCCGCCGCGCTGATCGTAGAACAGCAGGCGGTGCCGCTCCGCCAGGGGGGCGAAGTCCGGAACCATGTAGCCCATGTCCATCCCCGGCCCGCCGTGGATCATGACCAGGACCTCCGGTCCGGTGCCGACCATGCGATAGAACAGCGACGCGCCGTCGCCGGGGACCCGACCTTCTGCCGGACGAGCCTCGGGGCTCGACGGCGCGGCCGCGTGGCACGCGACGAGCCACAGCGCGACCGACGGCAGCGATAGCTTGGCTGTCCTCACCGCGGGACCATCGCACGAGCCGTGGGGGCGGGCCGTACCCGCGTTGCGCAAGATCTGCGCAGCGACCGCGTGGCCATGCTCCGCGTGGCGGTCGCTGACTCAGCAAAACCCGCAGCTGGTGCCAACGCTGCAGCACACGTCGTTACGTCGACCTCATCCGGCGCCGATGGAACTGTGCAGCCAGATCGTTCGCGATTGCTGTACACGTTTGCGGCATTGCAGCGCGACACTCTCCAACTGATGATGGTGCCATGCTGGGTGATCCTGCGACCCTGAGTCGCGAGTTTCGTACATTGGTGATGGCGATCCGCAGCCCGCTCGAGGACGAGCTCGCCGATCGGGCGGCGGCCCCGATCGCGCGTCGCGAGCGCTTCAAGACGCTGTATCGCAATTTCCTCCGACTGCTCCAGATCGTGAACACGCTATTCGACGTGCGCGACGGCCAGCCCGTCCGGCGCGCCGGAGCCGAGCCAATCGATCTCGCCGCCCAGACCAGGGTGATACCAATGCTGCGCGACACCGAGCCCTATGCCCGGCGCGCGCAGCATCCGGATCCCCGCGGCCCGGCGTGGGCCGCCGAGCTCGAGCGCACCAACCAGGAGCTCGAGGCCTTCAGCTACTCGGTGTCGCACGACCTGCGAGGTCCGCTGCGCGCGATCACCGGGTTCAGCCAGGTCCTGCTCGGCGACCACGCACACGCGCTCGATCGCGACGGTCGCGAGCTGCTCGAGCAGATCCACGGCAATGCCCGGCGCATGGGCGCGATCGTCGACGACCTGCTCGCGCTGTCCCACGCCGGTCGGGCAGACCTGCGCCGCGATCCGGTCGACCTCACCTCGATCGCGCGCCGCGTGCTCGCCAACCTGCGGCTCGCCGAGCCGTCGCGCACCGTCGAGATCAGCCTCGCCGACGGCCTGACCGCGCGCTGCGACAGCAGCCTCGTGACGCTCGCGCTCGAGAACCTGTTCGCGAACGCCTGGAAGTTCACCCGCAAGCGACCGCACGCGCGGATCAGCTTCGATCGCGAGGCCGGCGAGGTGTTCGCCGTCCGCGACGACGGGGCCGGGTTCGACATGGAGCATGCCGATCGCCTGTTCGAGCCGTTCCAGCGCCTGCACAGCACCAGCGACTTCGAAGGCACCGGGATCGGCCTGGCGATCGTGCGCCGGGTGGTTGAGCGCCACGGCGGTCACGTCTGGGCCCACGCCGTGGTCGACGAGGGCACCACGGTCCGGTTCACGCTGGAATCCGGCCGATCGTGATCGAGCTCAGCGGTTCGCCGCGTCGACCACGGGCGGCTCGCCCGACGCGGCACGGATGAACATCGCCTGCGCGCCGTACGCCAGGTAGCGGCCCTCGTCGTCCCAGACGTCGACGTCGGTGATCGCCCAGCCCGCCCGGGCGCGGCGCGCCGAGATCGCGAACAGCAGCCACTCGCGCGCGGTGTCGTCGATGACGTAGGTCGTCAGATCCAGGCTCGGGGCGAAGAACCGGTAATCGCCCGGGCCGATCGCGCGGTGCAGCGCCGCCGGCATCATGTCGATCAGCGGCGGCAGCGCGAGTCGATCGAGCCGCCCGGCCGCGTCGCGCTGCGGCGTCCGGTAGCGCACCCAGCGGGCATAGCGCGCCGGCCCCGGTGCCTCGTCGGGCTGCCAGAACCGCTCGCCGTCGGCGATGCGATACTCGAGCTGGCGATGGAACCGGAGCAGCACCTGCGGGCTCGAGCGCGAGCCGTTGTCGACCGGGATCGCGTCATCGAGCGAGCGGACCTGGGGGAACGGCAGGCAGCGCACGTCGGGGCCCTTGCGCTCGCGCAGGAACGTCGCGATGACTTCCACGCCGGGCTCGCCCGAGCCGTCGCGCAGCGCCACCCGGACCTGGGCCGCGCTGCCGCCGCGCCGCAGCACCACCACGTCGGACACCAGCGGCCCGTTCTTGACCGGCGTGCAGAAGATCGTCGTGGCGGACGCGAACCGGAGCGCCGGCTCGGCGAGCTCGGCCGCGGCCGCGCGCAGCGCGCAGGTCATCACCACGCCGCCCGACGGCATCAGGAAGTCCCAGTGATCCGGCAGCATGGTGTGGTAGCGGCCCGGCGTGTCCGGATCGGGACGCGCGGCGGTGTCAGCGGCGAGGTCTGCGAACATCGCGGCGTACCTTAACGCAACGCGCCGGCGAGGAGCGCTCGTTCGCCGGGCCGACGTGCAAACCGCGCCGCGAGCCACGCAGCGCTTGCCATGACCCGCGCCGACGCGACCGCGTGGCTGACCCCGTACACCACGGTCACCGCCGGCACCTGGCTCGGTGGCTGGAACTCCGGCGGCACCGAGCAGGTCCTGGGCGTCGGCGACTTCGACGGCGACGGCCGCGCCGACTTCCTGCTGAAGAGCGGCTGGGGCATCGGCACGATCAAGCGCGACCCGACGGGCGTCCTGACCAGCCTCAACATGGTCGGCTTTGGCGGTTTCTGGGGCTCGTGGGGCACCAACGCCTACCGGACGGCGAGCCGGAGCGCGCGGGCGAGCCGCTCGAGGTTGACCGCGGCCTGGCCGGAGGTCTCGTCGCCGGCGGTGGCGCGGCGCCGCAGGTCGGGCAGCCGATCGAGCAGCCGCCAGGTCGCGTTCTGGGCGAACCACAGGTCGACCGCGCTGCGCATCCGGGCGGCGACCTCGGCGGCGCGGGCGATGGTCTCGAGCGCGGTGACGTCGAGCGTGCCGTCCGGTGCGGCGATGCGCTCGATCAGCCGGCGCAGGCCCTCGCTGGCGGCGAGCGCGATCTCGGGCGTGTCGAGGCTGACCTTGGTGTCGACCGCCTCGCTGATGTGGTCGCGCAGCTGCGGGAAGCTGGCGTTCTCGGTCCGCAGGTTGCCGAGCACCCGGCGGCGCAGGGTGGCCTCGGCGATCGCGTGCAGGACCTCGGGCACCGGCAGATCGTGGGCGACCAGCCAGCGGATCAGCGGCGCGTGCCGATCGTAGGACCCGGCGAGCTCGGCCTCGGCCGCCTCGAGCGCCTCGCCGAGCACGGCGCCGAGCACGCGCTCGCGGCTGCCGGGCAGGAGCGAGGACAGCGACAGCTCGTGGCCGGGGAAGTGGTGCGCGATCGCGCGCTGCGCGGCGAACACGTCCGCGGTGCGGAACGCGCCGGTCAGCTCGCCGGCGATGCTGTCCCAGTCGTCGCGCGACGGCGGCGGCCGGACCCCGCCGGTGACGTGCTGCTCACCGAGGTGCAGGCCGGCGAAGCACAGCGAGGTCGCGATCTCGGTCAGCTGCGACCGGACCCGGACGATGCCGGCGACCATGCGGGTCCGGCCCGAGCGCCGCTCGATCCGGTCGAGGAAGTCGACGTGGTAGCCGTAGACGTCGACGCTGTGCACCGCGGCGGGCTCGACCAGGGCGTGGACCGCGACGTGGGCGCAGACCTTGGGCGAGTCGATCCGCGCCGGCTGGACCCGCCGGGTCCAGACCTGGCGGCCGTCGCCCTCCTCGGCCAGGTTCGAGCTCGCCGCGCTCAGCCGATCGATCAGCTCGGGCTCGACCGGCGCACCGCCGACATCCTCGAGCAGCTCGGCGACGCGCGCGGCGTACTGCATGCACTGCACGGTCTCGATCCCCGACAGATCGTCGAAGAACCAGCCGCAGCTGGTGTACATGAGCATCGCGTTGCGCGCCATCTCCATCAGCGACAGCGCGCGGACGCGCTCCTCGGGATCGAGCGGGTGCGCCGCGTGGCCGGCGAGGAACCGGTCGCGCGCGGCCGCGTTGCGATCGAGCACCACGGAGATGTAGCCGTCGCGCGCGCCCCACGGATCGCGGAACAGGATCCGGCCGACGCCGTCGAGCGCGGCCGCGGCCTGATCGCGCAGCCAGTCGAAGGTGTCGCGCAGCGGCCGGCGCCAGCGCTGGTTCCAGCCCGCGCGGCCGCTGCTGCAGCCGCAGTCGTCGCGCCACCGCGCGGTGCCGTGGGTGCAGCTCCACGACGTGTTCTCGGCGATCACGACCTCCCAGGTCGCCGGCACCCGGGCGCGGAACTCCGCGTAGTTGGTGAGCCGCGTGCCGTTCCAGCCGTGCTCGACCTGCTGCAGCGCCCAGGCCAGCGCCATGTCGCCGTAGCGGTGATGGTGGCCGTAGGTCTCGCCGTCGGTCGCGATGTGGCACAGGGTCGGCTCGCCGCCCTCGGCGGCGCCGCGGCTGGCCATCCGCGAGATGATCTGGTGGCCGTCGGCGAGCAGGCGCTCGAACGCGACCGCGCGCGAGGTCGCGCCGTCATAGAACAGCAGATCGATCGACCGGCCCGACGGCAGCGCGCAGCGGTAGGCGCGGCCGGTGTCGATCGGCTGGGTCCGCCACGTGCCGCCCGGCGGCCGCCATGCCTTGGCCTGGTGCGGCGCGAGCACCGCGAACGCGACCCCCTCCGCGGCGAGCGCCTCGAGCGACGGCGTGTCGACCGCGCACTCGGGCAGCCACATGCCCTCGGGCGTGCGGCGGAACCGGCGCTCGAAGTCGGCGATGCCCCACCGCACCTGCGTGGTGCGATCGCGCGGCGACGCCAGCGGCATGATCATGTGGTTGTAGGCCTGCGCGATCGCCGAGCCGTGGCCGCCGAACCGCGCACAGCTCGCGCGGTCCGCGGCGATCAGCGCGTCGTGGACGTCGGGCGCATGGTCCTCGAGCCACGACATCAGGGTCGGCCCGACATCGAAGCTCATCCGCTGGTAGTTGTCGACGATCGCGATGATCTGGTTGGTGTGGTCGACCACGCGCGCCGAGGCGTTGGGCCGGTAGCACTCCGCGGTGATCCGCTCGTTCCAGTCGCGGTACGGGTGTGCGCTCGGCTGGGGCTCCACCGCCTCGAGCCACGGGTTCTCCCGCGGAGGCTGGTAGAAGTGACCGTGGATACAGATCCACTTGTCCGCCAGGTCCGTCACGATTCCGCCGCGAATACTACGACGGCCAGCGGCGGGACGGTGACCACGAGCGAGTGTTCGTGACCGCGGCACGCCACGGCCTCGGTGGTCCTGCCGCCCTGGTTGCCGAGCCCGCTGCCGCCGTAGACCGTCGCGTCGGAGTTGAGCAGCTCGCGCCAGTGGCCCGGCCGCGGCACCCCGATCCGGTAGTCGTCGCGCGGCACCGGCGTGAAGTTGCAGAGCACGACGATCGGGCAGTCGCCGGCCTCGCCGTGGCGGATGTACGCCAGCACGGCCGCGTCGCGATCGTCGGCGACCACCCAGCGGAACCCCCACGGCTCGCAGTCGCCGACGTGCAGCGAGCGGTACGCGCGGTAGGTCGCGTTGAGGTCCGCGAGCCAGCGCGCGATGCCGTCGTGCGCCGGGTGCGAGGCGATCGGCCAGTCGAGCTGGGCGTCGTGGTTCCACTCGCCCCAGACGCCGAGCTCGCCGCCCATGAACAGGAGCTTCTTGCCCGGCAAGGTCCACTGGTAGCCGTAGAGCAGCCGCAAGGTCGCGTACTTCTGCCACGGATCGCCGGCGAGCTTGCCCAGCAGCGAGCGCTTGCCGTGGACGACCTCGTCGTGCGACAGCGGCAGCACGAAGTTCTCGGTGAACGCGTACACCGAGCGGAACGTCAGCTCGTGGTAGTGCCAGCGCCGGTGGATCGGATCGCGCGCGACGAACCCGAGCGTGTCGTGCATCCAGCCGAGGTCCCACTTGTAGCCAAAGCCCAGGCCGCCGGCCTCCGGTGGACGCGACACGCCGCCCCACGATGTCGACTCCTCGGCGATGGTCTGGATATCGGGGAACGTGGTGTAGACCGCGCGGTTGAACTCCTGGAGGAAGCGGATCGCGTCGCGATCGTGGTTCGAGCCGTCCTCGTTGGGCACCCACTCGCCGGCCTTGCGCGAGTAATCGCGGTACAGCATCGAGGCGACGCCATCGACCCGCAGCCCGTCGAAGTGGTAGCGGTCGAGCCACGCGATCGCCGATGAGATCAGGAACGCGCGGACCTCGTGGCGGCCGTAGTTGAAGATGAAGCTGGTCCAGTCGGGGTGGAAGCCGCGTCGCGGATCGGCGTGCTCGAACAGGTGCGTGCCGTCGAACAGGCCGAGGCCGTGCGCGTCGGTCGGGAAGTGCGCGGGGACCCAGTCGACGATCACGCCGATGCCCTGCTGGTGCAGGCCGTCGATCATCGCCATCAGATCGTCGGGCGCGCCGTAGCGCGTGGTCGGCGCGAAGTAGCCGGTGACCTGGTAGCCCCACGAGCCGTAGAACGGGTGCTCCATGATCGGCATCAGCTCGATGTGGGTGAACCCGAGCCGGCCGACGTGCTCGCCCATCCGCTGCCCGAGCTCGCGGTACCCGAGCACCTCGTTGTGATCGCGCCGCCACGACCCGGCGTGGGCCTCGTAGATGCTGATCGGCGCGGTGCGCGCGAAGCGCTGGCCGCGAGACGCCATCCACGCCGCATCGCCCCACTCGTGGTGCGGTTGCCAGACGACCGACGCAGTCGCCGGCGGGTGCTCGGCGCGTGCGGCGAACGGGTCGGCCTTGTCGCGGGACACGCCATCCGGACCGACGATCGCGAACTTGTAGCGCGCGCCGTGGCCGATCTTCGGGATCACGCCCTCCCAGATCCCCGAGGATTCCCGGGCCGTCAGTCGGTCACGGCCGCCGTGCCAGCCATTCCAGTCACCGATCACGCTCACCGCCGTCGCGTTCGGCGCCCATACGGCAAAGTACGTGCCACCGGGCACCACATGGGCTCCGAGCTTCTCGTGTAGCCGGTAATGTGTGCCCTGGTTGAACAGGAACAGATCATCGGAGGTCAGGAGAGACGTCACGTTGCGGGGCAGGATACCCAGCCTTGCCGCCGCGGCGAGCCGCCCGAGCCACTCATCTACTCCCCCAGCTGCCCCGGGTCGGAGTATGGTTGTCGTGATGCGAGCTTTCTGTACCCTCCTGCTGGTTGTCGTTGCGTGTCACGAGGCACCGCCGCCCACCCCACCCGTGGTGAAACCGGTGGCGACGCCCGCCCCCGCGCCGGCCGCGAAGTCGCGTGACCAGGCCGCGCCGGCTGCCGAGAAGCTCGCCAGCGACACACCGCGCACGACGGTCGAGGGCGCCTCGTTCATCGCGCCGGGCGGCTGGTCGATCACCGTGCGCGGCCCCGCGACGATCCTCGAGGCGCCGGAGGCGGGCTCGCGGATCGCGCTGGTCGACGTCCACGCCAAGGAGGCCGACGCCGCGGTCGCCGTCGCCTGGGCCGCCTACAACCCGGCCAAGTTCTGGCCGCTCAAGCGCGCCACACCGCAGGAGGATCGCGACGGCTGGACCGATCAGAAGCAGTACATCTACGAGACCTCGCCCGGCGAGCACCGCGCGATCGCGGCCAACGCCGCGCGCCATGGCACGACCTGGACGGTCGTGATCTTCGACATGGACCAGGGGATCGCCGAGAAGCGCGCCAGCCAGATCGGCCTGGTGTTCAGCCGGCTCCTGCCCAAGGACTACCAGCGCGAGTCGTTCGCCGGCAAGACCGCCAACCGGCTCGACGTCGAGCGGCTCGGCGCGCTGGCCGCGTTCGTCGATCAGGCGCGCGACTCGCTCGGCGTGCCCGGCGTCGCGCTCGGCATCATCCAGAACGGCAAGGTGGTGTTCGCCGAGGGCTTCGGCAACCGCGAGCTCGGCAAGCCGGGCCGGCCCGACGCCGACACGCTGTTCATGATCGCCTCGAACACCAAGGCGCTGACCACGCTGTTGCTCGCCCGGCTGGTCGACCAGAAGCGGCTGACCTGGGACACGCCGGTCACCAAGCTGATGCCCTCGTTCAAGCTCGGCGACGAGGCCACGACCAGCAGCGTCCTGGTCAAGCACCTGGTGTGCGCGTGCACCGGCCTGCCGCGGCAGGACCTCGAGTGGCTGATGGAGTTCAAGTCGGCGACCCCGGCGACGGCAATGAAGCTGCTCGGCACGATGCAGCCGACCAGCAAGTTCGGCGAGATGTACCAGTACTCGAACCTGCTCGCCGCGGCCGGCGGCTACGTCGCGGCCTACGTGCTGTCGCCGCGCAAGGAGCTCGGCGCGGCGTACGACGCGGCGATGCAGTCCGAGGTGTTCGGCCCGCTCGGCATGACCGCGACCACGTTCGACTACGCCCGCGCGCTGCGCGGCAACCACGCCGGCGCCTACGGCCTGGACATCGACGGCAACCCCGCGCCCGCGGTGATGGCGGTCAACTACGCGGCGGTCCCGGTGCGGCCGGCCGGCGCGGCGTGGAGCAACGTCCACGACCTGCTCCGGTACATCCAGATGGAGCTCGCGCGCGGCAAGCTGCCCGGCGGCAGGCGCTACCTCGGCGAGGACGCGCTGCTCGCGCGCCGTGCCCCGCAGGTCGCGATGAGCAAGGACCAGACGTACGGCATGGGCCTGATGGTCGATCACACCTGGGGGATCCCGGTCGTCCACCATGGCGGCGACCTCGTCGGCTATCACAGCGACATCCTGTGGCTGCCCGATCACAACGTCGGCGCGGTGATCCTCACCAACGCCGAGCCCGGCGCGCTGATCCGCGCCGCGTTCCGCAGAAAGCTGCTCGAGGTCCTGTTCGACGGCCAGCCGCTCGCCGACGCCGAGCTCGCGTCCGCCGGCCGGGAGCTGCGGCAGTCGATCGCCACCGAGCGCGAGCGCCTGACGGTGCCCGCCGCCGAGGACGACTCGGCCAGGCTCGCGCCGCACTACCACAACGACGCGCTCGGTGACATCACCGTGTCGCGCGACCGGGGCGCGACCTACTTCGACGTCGGAGAGTGGAAGACCCCGGTGGCGTCGCGCCACAACGCCGACGGATCGGTCTCGTTCGTCACGATCGCCCCCGGCATCACCGGGCTCGAGACCGTGGTCGGCTCGGCCGACGGCAAGCGCACCCTCGTGATCCGCGACGCCCAGCACGAGTACGTGTTCACCGAGAGCTGACCCGACCTGGCCCGACCTGGCCCGACCGGGCCCGTCGAGCGCCGCGATGCGGTAGGGTCAGCTACCATGTCCAAGCTCACCGCAGTCATTGGCCTCGGCGTTCTGCTGATCGCCGGATGCGACAACAAGAAGGCCGACAAGGCCGGTCCCGCCGGCTCGGGCTCGGCGCCCGCGGACAAGCCCGGCAGCCCCGGCGTCACCGCGACCGAGATCAAGTTTGGCCAGTCGATGCCCTACAGCGGGCCGGCCTCGGCGTACGGCGTGCTCGGCAAGGGCGAGGCGGCGTACTTCAAGATGGTCAACGACAAGGGCGGCATCCACGGCCGCAAGCTGAACCTGATCTCGCTCGATGATGCGTATACGCCCGCCAAGGCCGTCGAGAACGTCCGCAAGCTGGTCGAGTCCGAGGGCGTCGCGTTCGTGTTCAACAACGTCGGCACGGCGACCAACGCCGCGGTCCAGAAGTACCTGAACGACAAGAAGGTCCCGCAGCTGTTCGTCGCGACCGGCGCCGACCGCTGGGCCGATCCGGCGCACTTTCCGTGGACGATCGGGTTTCAGCCGAGCTACCGCACCGAGGGCAGGGTCTACGCCCGCTACCTGCTGCGCGAGAAGCCGGCGGCCAAGCTGTGCGTGCTGTTCCAGAACGACGACTTCGGCAAGGACTACCTGGCCGGCCTCAAGGACGTCCTCGCCGCGCAGTACGACAGGATGGTGATCAAGGCCGAGTCGTACGAGGTCACCGATCCGACGGTCGACTCGCAGATCGTGACCCTGCAGGCCGCCGGCTGCGACACGCTGCTGACCGCGGCCACCGCCAAGTTCGGCGCGCAGACGATCCGCAAGGTCCACGACCTGGGCTGGAAGCCACTCCACCTGATCAGCAACGTGTCGGTGTCGCGCACGGCGGTCCTCGCGCCGGCCGGCCTCGACAAGAGCATCGGCCTGGTCACCGCCGGCTACATCAAGGACATCACCGATCCGGCGCTCGCCGACGATCCCGGGCTCAACGAGTACCGCGCGTTCGCCCGGCAGTACCTGACCGGCCTCGACATGAACGACGGCAACCTGGTCTACGCGTTCGGCGTCGCCATGACGCTCGAAAAGGTGCTGACCCAGTGCGGCGACGACCTGTCGCGCGAGAACATCATGAAGCAGGCCACGAACCTGTCCGGGCTGCAGCTGCCGGTCGTCGCTCCCGGCATCGTGATCAACACCAGCGCCAGCGACTTCCGGCCGTACCAGCAGATGCAGCTCGCGAAGTTCAACGGCGACCACTTCGAGCCGTTCGGCGAGATCGTGACCGCGGAATGAGCCGGCCCCGGCCGGACCCCGCCGGGCATCAGGGATGGAACGCCGGCGGCCACAGCAGCGCCGTCGTCGACGGCAGCAGGTACTTGCTCGCGATGTGGCTGACGCCGATCGGCGTCGCCGGCACGTAGTTGTGACAGCCGAAGCAGTTGGGCACGAACGAGGTCGGCCCCTGCTCGTAGGTCTCCATCGTCACGTTGGCGAGCTCGAGCGAGCCGCGCTGCGGGCTGGCGGCGTTGGGGCTCCCGGCCTGCTTGCTCGGCACCGGTGGCGGCGCGCCCGACGCCTGGCCGTCCTTGGTCCACAGCCCACCGATCATCTGGTAATTGGCCCACACCGCCATCGGGTTGTTCCCCGGCAGCGCGGTCAACAGGCCACCCGCGCCCACGAGCGCCTGGTTCAGCTGATCGATCGCGAGCGCGTTGGCCGCGTTGTCGTTGCCGTTGACCGCGGTCGCCGAGTCGGTGCCATCCTGGAACAGCTCGCAGACTTCGTCGGGCGGGCCCGACGTCGGCAGCGGCTTGGCGTCCTTGGGCGGATTGTTGAGATCGAAGCTCGCGCACGCCGCCGGGAGCTGGCCATTGGACGACGGGTTCTGGGTCAGGCACTGCGCCGCCGCCGGGGACGTGAACGACCAGCCGTGCGCGGGCGGTGGGCTCGTCCCCGCGCACAGCGGCGCGTTCGCCTTGTGCTCGAACGTCGCCCAGATCATCTCCGGGTGCTTCGACGTCCAGTTCACCAGGTGGAAGCCGACCATGCCGAGCACCACCTGCTTGTACGACTTCGCTCCGCTACTGCTGACGATCGGCACCGTGGCGTTGATCGTGAAATACGTCGGATCCGCCGCGGGCAGGATGCGCCACGCGACCTTGAGCTCCATCGTGCCGGTGGTGAAGCCGCTCGACGTCGCGCTGCACTCCTGGGGCGAGTACCACATGTTGTAGTACAGGACGTTTCCGCCTTGATCGTAGAGCGGATAGCCGTCGGCCTGGATCTGCTCGAAGTCGTTGGGCTTGATCGTGCGGATCGCGAGCGACCGGATCGCCGCCGCGCGCCCCGACACGCCGGTCCGGGCGCACTGGTTCGAGCCGCCGTCGGGGATGACCACCCGGTTCGTGGCCTCGAACACGCGGTCGCCGGCCGGGTTCGATGGCACCGACGGCGACACCTGCGCCAGGAACCACTGCCAGGAGAACTGGTAGAAGTCGCAGAACGTCTCGCTCGACGCGACCTGGGACGGCGGCTGGGGGTTCGTGATCCAGGACGGATTGGCCCGGCACGCTCCCAGCGCGGGTGGCGGCGCTCCGAGCGGCGTGGGCTGGGGGCTACCGCAGCCGAAGCCGACCAAGACAAGGACAAGGACCGTGCGTGCGTGCATGTGGATCGCCACGGTAACGGCGGCGCCCGGCGATGACCATGACAGCCGATTACGCCGGGTGTTGCCGTCGCTGCGGCCCCGACGCGCCGGGTCAGAGCATCACGGCACGGGCAGCGTGGCCACGAATGGCTCCGCGCGGATCGCCGATGGATCGGAATCGCCGGAGTGCGTGCCGGGACCGTCGGACATGCCCGCGACCCAGACCGGCGCCACGTCGGTGAGCAGCGTCCGCAGGTGGTTGTGCCGCGGCAGGCCGGGGAGCGGGATCCGGGTCTGCGCGTCGCCGGTGATGACGAGCGCCAGCAGCGAGCAGCGCTCGGAGATGCTGCCCCCGGTGGGGTTGTCGGTGTAGCCGGTGCCGCCGACGGCGACGGTCCGCCCGTCGGACAGGACGTCGGCGTCGAACAGGATATCGCCGGCGTCGACATCGAGGGTGCGCGCGGAGCTGGTGCCGTCGTCGGTCACGCGGGCGAGCAGGCCGTCCCAGCCGCCGGCCTCGCCCGGGGTGGTCTCGGTGCGGCCGGTGATCAGGACGGCGCCGGCGACGGCGCGCATCCCGTAGATCTCGTCGTTCCATCGCGTGCCGACCATGCGGCTGAACGTGCGACGACCGGCACCGTCGAGCCGCGTCACCAGCACGTCCGAGGACTGCGCCGGCCCGGGCCCCGATCCGGACACGAAGCGGAGGTCGTCGCCGAACGCGGCGTTGTGGGCGGAGAGCAGATCCGACCGCGGATCGACCAGGACGCCGATCCAGAGCGCACCACCCACGCCGGTGTCGAGGCCGGCGTCGACATACACGTGAAACGGGTTCCGGAGCTGGCCGAAGGTATCGAAGCTGCCCGAGATCAGCCCGGTCGGCAGGAGATCGTTGGCGGGCTCGACGACGGTGTCCCAGACCCCCCGGAAGCCCGCGCCGTCCGGCGTGTAGCGCAGGGCGCGAACCGAGCTGTCGTCGGCGCGCAGCACCACGACGACGTCGTCGCCGACCGCGGTGAGCCGGCCGGCATCGCGGCTCCAGGCGGTGGGCACGATGCCGGACACCGCCACCGCACCGCGGCGCGATCCGTCGGGCAGCCAGCGCTCCACGGCATAGCCGGCGTCGCTGACGAGCAGGATCGACGCTTCGCCGCTGCCATGCGCCGCGAAGTCCGCGATCGTCGCGCCCCCGGGAGCCAGGTAGTCGAGCGGCGGGTCCTTCGAGCGAAACCGCCGCAGCACGCGGTCGGGGCGCTCGACATCGCCGATCGGCCTCGGGGTCTCGAGCAGCACCAGGTAGTCGTCGTGCGCGCGGCGCGCCTTCATGACCGCCACGCCCGACCGGCCGACCTCGAGCGGCGGCGAGGCGACGTGCTCGCGCGAGGCGCAGGCGGTCGCGAGCACGACGGCGACGCAGATCGATCGAGGCACGGCGAACACGGGCGGTGATCGAAGCCTAGCAGGTCGGGCCGTGGACCAAGCTGACCGCGCCGCGGGCGATCCGCGGCGTAAGCTGCGTCACGCGGCGGGCAGCGAGCGGCGCCGCCGGTGCGCCGCCGGAGCGATCACTGCAGGACGCAGTCGTTGGCCGAGTTCGAGAACTCGTACTGGACGACGTAGGTGTGCCCGTTGCCGGTCGTCGTGCCGTGCTGGTGGCCGCAGATGTCGCCGATCTCACCGTACGACGGGTCGTACCAGGCGAGCGGGAACCCGATCGTGGTCGCCAGGCCCACGGCCGGATCGGTCGTCGCCTCGACCAGCTCGTGCGACGCCACCGACGTCGTGTTGTTGAAGATCGTGTCGTCACCGCAGCCACCGGCGCAGGCACCCCCGAGATCGGGGAGCGCGCCGTAGTTGATCCTGAACGTCCGCCCGTTGACGTCCTGGACCCAGAACGTGCCGTGATACGCGCAGAAGAACACGCACGAGTGCGTGCCATCCGGCGCCGTGACCTGCATGTTCGGCGGGAAGTGCACCGGGTAGTAGTTGTTGGGGTCGGTGGGGAACGGCACCTTGCCCTGGTTCATCTCGATCAGGACCTCGGTCCGGATCTCCGAGTCCATGATGTTCCGGGTCGACTGGGAGCCGGTCACCCCGGGACGACCGCTGCCATGCCCGACGCCGTACTGGCCGAGCATGGTGTAGATCGGGCTGTTCGGGACGTCGTTGTAGAACGGGTCCAGCGTCGATTTGAACTGGACGCCCGAGTTCCAGTAGATCGGAAAGACGCGAATGTTCGTCAGCGTCGGGCCACCGTAGTCGTTCAGGTGCGCGTTGGGGGGCGCTGCGTTGGCGACGGCGCCGCCGGTATGCATCGGCAGCATGTGGACCGCGGGGGTTCCATCGACGAGCGTCAGGTCACCGGTGGCGGTGGCGCCGGGATCGGCCACGCAGGCCG
>DASWRS010000330.1:0-6643 GCA_036403075.1 Kofleriaceae bacterium | reverse complement strand
TCTCGAAGATCGACGGCGTCGTCAAGTTCGAGCGCGACGGCAAGTTCCGGACCCGCATCGCGGTGTATCCGGCGGTGACCGCGGCCGAGGCCGAGGTCGCCAAGCTCACCGCCTGGGTCTGATTCAGGCCATCGCAAACCTACGCGCGCCGAGCTGATCGAGCAGCGCGGCGTCGTGCGAGGCGCAGAGGCACGCGCGGCCCGCCGCGGCGTGGGCCCGGATCAGCGCGACCAGCGCAACGAGCCGCCGGACATCGAGCCCGTTGTCGGGCTCGTCGAGCACCAGCAGCGCGGGCGGGCCGAGGAACGCGGCGCCCAGGCAGGCGCGGCGGCGCTGGCCGAGCGACATGCGCTCGATCGGCACCTCGCGGAGCTCGTCGAGGCCGAGCGCGTCGCGGAGCGCGGCATCGGGCGGCGCGCAGCCGCGGGTCGCCGCGACCAGGCCCCAGAGCTCGCCGCCGAGCAGGAACCCGGGTGGGTCGGCAGCCTCGGGACAGTAGCCGAGCGCGCGGCGCGCGCGCAGCCGCTCGCGATGGCTGCCCCACACCGCGGCGTCCGCGATCGTGATCCGGCCGGCGCGCGGCGCAATCACGCCGGCGATCGCGAGCAGCAGCGTCGACTTGCCGCAGCCGTTCTTGCCGACGACGCCAACGACCTCGCCGGCGGCGACCTCGAGCGTGACGCCGTCGATCACGACCCGGCCGCCGCGCCGCACCGACACCGCGTCGACGACCAGGGTCACCGCGCCACCAGCAGGGCGGCGGCGCCGATCGCGAGGCTCGCGCCCGCGCCCGAGGCACCGAGCACCGCGAGGCAGACCACGGCGATCACGGCCGAGACGATCGCGCCGATCACCACGCGCGCGGCCACGGTGGGCGAGGTCTCGTGGACCAGCATCGCGCGCGCCTCGCCCAGGCCGGTGCCGAGCGAGGTGCCGAGCGCCACCGGCACGAACCACGGGTTGGCTCCGGCGATCACCATCGCGGCGGCGATCGCGATCGCGGTGGCGGCGAGGTGGACGGCGATCACCGCGTGGGTCAGCGCGGTGATCCGCGCGCCACGCGGGATCCCCGACGCCGCGGCAAGCCACGCGGTGTCGCGGTGCACGGCGAGCGTGACCAGCGCCGGGCCGATCTGCGCCGGCATCAGGAGGATCGCCATCACCGACGCGGCGAGCACGCCGGCGGGCTCGCCGGTCGCGTGGTTGTTGCGCACCATCAACCCGGCGGCGGCGCCCGCGAGCACCGCCAGGCCGGCGCCGCGCACCAGCGCATCGCCGGCGCGCCGGCCGAGCGCCCGGCGGTGGATCGCGCGCAGCGCCGGACCGGGCCGTCGCCACGCCGGGAATGTCGGGCGCAGCCGCGGCGGCTGCCAGCGCGCGAGCCCGGCGACCACCAGCGTGGTCGCGAGCACGATCGCCGCGCCCAGCGCACCCTCGCCGAGGACCCACAGCGCGAGCCACGGCAGCTGGAGCACGATCAGCGCGAGCGCGCCGACCAGCCAGGCGGCGCGCGGATCGCCGGGCAGGCTGGCGAGGTACGCCGCCTGCGGACGGACGATCACGCGCGCGGTCGGCACGAACAAGAGGAGCCAGGTCACGCCGAGCACCACCCCGGTGCCCGGATCGTGGAGCGCGAGCTGGGTCAGATCGGATGGATGCATCGCGGTCGGGCCGAAGATCAGCGCGCCGACGACCGCGCAGCCGAGCCACACCGCGTCGGCGCGCCGCGACGCCGGCACCACCACGGCACGGGACCACACGCGGATCCAGCGCAAATCGGATCGCCACGCGGGTTGCCGTGGATGGGCCGTCGAGGCCATACCTGTCACCGGAACGTCATCCGACGGTCCCCGAGAGGCATCGACCCAGCGCCATGCATTTCATCGACGAGGCCGTGATCCACCTGAAGGCCGGCGACGGCGGCAATGGCTCCGCTGCGTTCCGGCGCGAGGACGGTGTACCACGCGGCGGACCGTCGGGCGGCGACGGCGGCAACGGCGGCAGCATCATCATCGTGGCCGATCCGCGGCTGTCCTCGTTGCTCGACTACAAGTTCCGCCGCCACTACGCGGCGGAGCGCGGAGAGGACGGCCGCAACAAGGACCAGTACGGCGCCGCGGGAGAAGACCTGGTGCTCCGTGTGCCCGTGGGCACGGTGGTGCGCTCCGATGACACAGGTGACGCGCTGGCCGACCTCACCGAACCGGGAGCGACGTTCGTGGTCGCGCGCGGCGGCGTCGGTGGCCGCGGCAACATTCATTTCAAGACTCCGTGGAACCAGGCGCCGCGTACGGCAGAACCTGGCACGCCAGGCGAGGAACGAAACGTGCGGCTCGAGCTCAAGCTGCTCGCCGACGTCGGTCTGCTCGGATACCCCAATGTCGGCAAGTCGACGTTCATCAGCCGGGTGTCGCGCGCGCGTCCCAAGGTCGCGGATTATCCGTTCACCACGCTGGTGCCCAACCTCGGCGTGGTTCAGCTCAGCGACGAACGTCACTTCGTCATTGCCGATATCCCCGGATTGATCGAAGGCGCTTCGCGAGGTGCAGGCCTGGGACACCAGTTCCTTCGCCACGTCGAGCGCTGCCGTGTCCTACTTCACATCGTCGAAGCCACGTTCACCACCGGGCCCGGCCGCTCGCCGGTCCACGATTTCGACGTGATCAATTCGGAGCTTGCAGGTTATTCGGACGTGCTCGCGGGCAAGCCGCAGGTCGTCGTGTTGAACAAGATCGATGCTATGGCATCTGACGAAGTCATCATGCACCGACGTGCGTTCGCCGACCGCGGTGTCGAGTTGCTCACGATCTCGGCCGCGACCGGCGCGGGCCTCGACACCGTGCTCGAGCGCCTCTGGTCGCATCTGCATCCCGCGGAGCGAGCCACCCAGGAGCGCGTGAGATGATCACAACCCGGAACTCGCTGGCTTGAGGACGGGGGAACGCGGTGCTACATCTGCTTCATTCTTCAGGAAAACAGCGCCGGTTCGCGTCCGGTGCGCACGCGGCGGCGGCGCCGGCAAGGGCCGGCTGGAGATCACGCATGCGAGCTACTTCGACGGTTGTCGCGTTGTCATCGTTGCTGGTCGCCGCGAGCGTAGCCGCTGGACCTGATCCCAAGGATCCCAAGGCCGACAAGAAGGCGCCTGCAGCGGCCGGAGCCACGGCCAAGAAGACGCCGGCCGGCGCGAGCGGCGCTGCCGGAGCCAAGGGTGCCAAGGGAGCGGCGACGCCGGCCACGCCGGCGAACGCGGGCCCCGATTCGAGCGGCGCGAGCGGCGCGGGCGGCCCCGGCAACACCGGCGGAACGGATGGCGCGGCGCCGTCCACCGTCGCGTCGGCGCCGGATCTGTCCGCCGTCAAGCCCGAGGACATGCCGACCGCGGTGCGCATGCGCCGCCTCGAGCAGCGGACCCAGGCGCTCAAGGAGCGCGCGTGGCAGCTCAAGGCCCGCGTCCAGATGCTCCAGGAGCAGATGATCGGCGGCGGCGTCGGCGCGCAGGCCGTGGTCGCCCACGCCAACGAGATGGGCGCGTCGTTCCGCCTGATCAAGCTGATCTACTCGCTCGACGGCACGCAGGTGTTCGCGCGCACCGATGATGCCGCCGAGAGCCTGTACAAGAGCAAGGGCTTCGACGTGTTCGCGGGCCCGATCTCGCCCGGCAACCACAGCTTGTCGGTGGTCGCGACCTATCGCGGCCACGGCTACGGCGTGTTCGAGTACCTCTCGAAGTACACGTTCACCGCGCACGGCAACCAGGCGTTCATCGCCGGTGAGGGCAAGATCTCCAAGGTCGACTGCCGCGCCTTCGAGAAGGGCGGCCCGACGATGCCGCTCGAGAAGCGCGCGACGGTCGAGTGCAAGGTGACCCAGGTCCAGCCCGAGAAGCCGCCGGGCGAGCCGGGCGAGACCCCTGCGAAGCCGGGCGAGACCACGCCCAGGCCGGGTCCCGCGGCGGCCGCACCGCCGGCACCTGCGCCTGCCGCGGCCAGCCCCGCCACGGGCCAGCCGGGTCAGCCGGGGAAGTAAGCCATGGTCGCCTGCACTGGCCGCACGCGTTGGTTGCTCGCGGCGCTCGTCGCAGCGTCGACCGGGATCGCGCACGCCGACGGCCCGCCCGCCCCGCGCCCCGAGCGTCCCGAGGACATCGAGGCCCGGCTCGCCGCGTTCGAGACCGAGACCCGCCAGCTCCGCGCCGATCTGCCGCGCCCCAACCAGATCCCCGGCAGCATCGGCCAGCGCCGCCTGCTCGACGCCGAGGTCGCCTACTCGCTCGGTGACTACGACACCGCCGCGCTGCGGCTGTTCGATCTCGCCAGCCGGCCCGGCCCCGATCGCGAGCCGGCGACGTTCTACCTCGCCGAGGCGCTGTTCCAGAAGGGCGATCGCGGCGCCGCCGCGGGCTACTACGAGCAGGTCGTCGCGGGCGGGGTCTCGAGCCGGTACTACCAGCCTGCGCTCGAGCGGCTGATCGAGATCGCGATCGCCCAGAAGGACGACAGCCACCTCGCCGACGTCCTGGGCGCGCTCGACCGGATCAACCCCGGCCTGCGCCTGCCGTCGGTGCCCTACGTCCGCGGCAAGCTCGCCTACTCGCAGGGCAAGTACGACGAGGCGCTCGCGTTCTTCCAGGAGGTGCCCAGGGGCTCGGACCACGAGCTCCAGGCCGCGTACTACGCGGCCACGGCCCACGTTGCCAAGGGCGACCTCCAGCGCGCGACCGACATCTTCACCGATCTGATCGGCCGGCGGCCGCGGACCTCGAACGATCGCCGGATGGTCGAGCTGGCGCAGCTCGCGCTCGGCCGGCTGTACTACGAGCGCGATCAGGCGTCGAAGTCGATCGACAGCTACCTGCTGGTCGATCGCCACAGCGACCTGTTCCCCGACGCGCTGTACGAGGTCGCCTGGGTCTACGTCAAGAGCAAGCAGTACGACAAGGCGCTGCGCGCGCTCGAGCTGCTCGCGCGGTCCGATCCGCAGTCGACCAAGACGCCCACGGTCAAGATCCTCGAGGGCAACCTGCGGCTGCGCAAGGCGCAGATGATCCGCGGGGCGCAGATCCAGGGCACGATCGACGCCAAGGAGCAGGACGATCCGGCGACCGAGTACGACAAGGCCGTGCAGGTCTTCACCGAGACCCACGACCTCTACGTCCCGTCCTACGCGGCGCTGGCCCAGATGGTCGACGGTGGCGCCCCGCCGGAGCAGTACCTGAGCCAGATCGCCGGCCGGTCGCAGCACGTGTTCCAGGTCGCCGCGCCGATCCCCGAGGCGGCGGTGCAGTACCTGCGCGACGAGCCCGAGGTCCAGCGCGTCGTCTCGGTCGAGGCCGACCTCGCCGAGACCGGCGCCGACATCGCGCAGGCCGAGGCCACGATCGCGCGGCTCGAGGGCGTGCTCGCCGCCGGCGACCGCGGCGCGGTCTACCCCGAGCTGTCGGGCCGGCGCACCCGGGTCGCCGCGATCGAGGCCGGGCTGCTCAAGATCCGCAACGACCTCGCCGAGGACCAGCTGCGGCTGACCGCGGGCATCGGCGAGGTGACCGGGCTGACCACCAACCGCCGCCAGCGCTACGCCGCGTTTGCCGCGATGCCGGACCCCGCGCACGCCGCCGCCGAGCACATGGCGCAGAACCACGCCCGCTACGACGCGATCGATCGCACCGCGACCGAGGCCGGCGATGCGATCGGTCAGGCCCAGGCGATGGCGGTCGCGCTCCGCAAGTACGCCGCGGACACGCCGGACCTGCCGGCCGACCAGCGCAAGACCGTCGCGACCACGCTCGACGACGCCGCGCGCGAGGCCGCCGCGATCGAGAACGAGCTCGCCGCCGTCCACCAGGAGCTCGCGCTCGGCCGCGATCTCGCCGGGGTCGGCGACCCCGGGGTCGCGGCAGCGGCGGTCGCGCGCCACCAGGCCCGCGCCGCCGAGGACGCCGAGCACAAGCTGCTCGCCCGGCTCACCGGTGGGAGCAGCGACCGCGCCCGGTCGCAGCAGCTCGCGGCGCTCGGCGACCGCGCGGCCCGGGTCGCCGCCGAGCTCGAGCAGGCGGGGCAACAGATCGACCAGGCGATCGATCAGGGCCTGCAGGAGGTCCGGGGGATGCTGGCCAAGGACAAGGCCACGCTCGCCGCGTACAAGGCCGAGCTCGCCGGCAACGAGGCCGAGTCGCGAGCGCTCGGCGGCACGGTGCTCGCCGCGAGCTTCCGCGGCGTCAAGGCCAAGTTCTACGACATCGTGATCCGCACCGATGTCGGCAACGTCGACGTGGCGTGGTCCGAGAAGGAGGACATCGACGACGACCTGAAGCGGCTCAACCTGTCGCGCCAGCGCGAGCTCAAGCAGCTGCGCGACGAGTTCAAGGACATCCTCGACGCCGGGACGCCGAAGCCGTCGGCGCCGCGCAAGCCCGAGGCGCCGGCGCCGGTCGCCGCGCCGAGCGGCAGCCCCGACAAGGGCGCGAGCGACGCGCGTATCGATCCGACCGGCGAACGCCCGAGCCCGCGGGCGGCCCCGGCGGTGCAGCCCGGCGACACCGCGAAGCCGTCCGGCCAGGCTGCGACCAAGCCGTCCGCCGCGGCCACTGCGAAGCAGCCCGCCGCCAAGGGAGGCTCGCGATGACGCACCGTCCTCGCCGCTC
>DASWRS010000329.1:0-10296 GCA_036403075.1 Kofleriaceae bacterium | reverse complement strand
GGTCGTCGAGCTCGATGCCGCCGATCTCGGCCGGCTCGCCGAGGAGATCCACGCGCGCCACGACCGCTGCGGCGGCTTCATGGTCCACGACACGCTCGCCGACGCGCACGCCGCGGTCACGGCCGCCGCCGCGTTCGCGGCCCCGGGGGCTCAGGACGCCGGTGCCGCCCGCCCGGGCTTCGACTACACGCTCGACCGGCCCGAGGCCGTGCGCGCGGTGCTCCCCGCGCTCGACGCCGCGCGGATCCGCGACACGATCCGCGAGCTGTCGGCGATGCAGAACCGCTACTACCAGTCGCCGAGCGGCGCCGCCGCGTCGCTCTGGCTGCGCGACCGCTGGCGCAGCTTCACCTCGCGCCCCGACGTCACCGTCGAGCTGTTCGAGACCGGCTACGCCCAGAAGTCGGTGATCCTCACCATCCCGGGCTCGACCCGCCCCGGCGAGGTCGTCGTGCTCGGCGGTCACCTCGACTCGATCGCCATCGGCGGCGTGTCCAGCACCGCGCCCGGCGCCGACGACGACGCCTCGGGCATCGCCACCCTGACCGAGGTCGCGCGCGTCCTGCTCGCCGGCGACTACCGCCCGGCGCGCACGATCCAGCTCATGGCCTACGCGGCCGAGGAGGTCGGCCTGCGCGGCTCGCTCCAGATCGCGCGCGACTACCAGCGCCGCCACGTCGACGTCGTCGGCGCGCTCCAGCTCGACATGACCAACTACCGCGGCTCGGACAAGGACATCTGGCTGATGAAGGACTTCACCAGCGCCGCGCAAAACGTCTTCCTGGCGACGCTGATCGACACCTACGTCGGCGCGACCTGGGGCGTCGACGCCTGCGGCTACGCCTGCTCCGATCACGCCGCCTGGACCCGCATCGGCGTCCCGGCGTCCATGCCGTTCGAGGCCCGGATGCGCGACGCCAACCGCCAGATCCACACCCGCAAGGACACGCTCGAGACCAGCGACGCCAACGCCGCGCACGCGGTCAAGTTCGCGCGCCTCGCCGCGGCCTACGCGATCGAGCTCGGCAAGGGCGAGCTCCCATCCCCGCCGGCGCTGACCGCTGCCGCGTCACCCGCGCCGCCCGCGCCACGCGACGCCGCTGGCCGGGGCCTGCTCGCCGCCACCAGCCTCGCGCTGCTGCTCGCCGGCGCATGGCTCGCCCGGCTCGTCCTGGCCCGCGACGCCTGAGGCCACGGCCCCGAAAGGGCGCACCGACTCGAGATCAGGTAGGTTCCAGCTGTTCGCGCGGCAGCTCGGCCCGAACGACGTGGTGTACCCGTCGGCCCTGGCCCGGGATCCGCGCGATCGCATGGTCGAGGCCAAGGCCAGCGCGATGGAGCTCGCGACGCGCTGAGCGGTACCGATGGCCCGAGCGCTCGGCTGCATGTGTCGTCCGCCGCTGGACGCGCTGGTCGTGAAGTCGAGGCGATCTTCGCTTCCATCCGCCCCAAGACGGGCTACTCGCGGTCACCAGAGGTACGCGATCGCTGCGGTCAATCCGACCGTCTCGACGCCGTGCGCGACGTTTGCCTCGATCCCGGGACGAAACCTGACGTGGCCGCCGAAGTCCAAGCCCAAATGCGGTACGACGACGGGGCCGCGGAGATCTTTCGGATTGGCCCGCGAGATGGCGTACTGGTGGAGGTAACCGGCGTCGACGCCCGCGATCGCGCACCATACGTGCCCCTCCAAGCAGATGCGTTTGTCGATGCCGACTCGCACGGCCAGGTGACCGCTCGATGTGATCGCGTCATCGGAGCCTTCCTGGCTGGCGAAGGGGCCCGCGATGTTGCCCTGCTGGAAGACGGCGTGAAGCCAAAGACCGTAGGGACCCGGGCGATAGCCGCTCTCGATGGAGACCGCGGCGTACAGCTCCGTGCCGCCGACCGCCGCCGCGCCGAGCTCGACATATGCCCTACTCGGATCGGGAGCCGGCTCCGACCGCACCGTCGATCCTGAGGCCAGCATCACAGTCACCACGAGCGACCTTCGCATGTCCTGGGTGCTAGCAAGGATAAGACCGCTCGACGCCAATCGCGCTCGCGCAGGGCGGGGCCGGATCACCCGCACGCGGTGGAATGCGGACGGCGAAGTGGTCGAACCTCGACAGTTGCTGGCCGGTTCTACAGCCGCGCGTCAGCGACGCCAGGCGAGCGTCACGACAGTCGGGTCCTTGGCACGTGTTTCAAATTTGAGGGCCTGGAATTGGCTGTCCGAGACCCTCAGCGGCGGTGCCAACCCGGCAAAGTGCTGCATAGGTCGGTGGAGGGTCATCGTGGCTTTTGCGCGTGTTCGCAGATGGCTTCTTCGGTTTCCGACGCACGCCGGGCGACCTCGAGCTGCTTGACGTCGTGCACGGCCGCTTCGAAGTACTTCTCGACCGGCGCTGGAAGTCCGGTACGCGCGCCGAACGATCGTACTCGAGCTCCGCTTTCACCACCGCCTCCTCGTGGAAGATGCGGGCCTGCGTGGCGCAGGATCTGCCGATCGCTGAGCTGGAGGAAGTCGTCGAGCTTCGCGATCCAGTCCGCCATGTACATCGGCTTCCGGTTCAGCGCCTGTAGCTCGGCGAGCTCGACGAGCTCCTCGCGCAGCACACCGCGGCGACCGGGCAGCGCTTCACGCCCGATGCGGTGCGCCCTGGATCGGGAGCTCCAGGCAGAACACCGAGCCGCGTCCCTTGCCCTCGGTCGAGAACGTGAGCGCGCCGCCCATCGCGTGCGCCAGCGCGCTCGAGTTGTGCAGGCTGAAGCCGTGGCCGTCGCGCTTCGTGCTGAAGCCGTACCGGAAGATGGCGGTCCGGTCCTCGTCGCTGATACCGGCGCCGTTATCGGAGACCTCGATCCGGAAGCGCTCGTCGCCGTGCCGCTGCCCGACGATGCCGATCACCTTCTCGGGCCGATCTGCGTCGGCCAGCGCGTCCACGGCGTTCCTCATCAGATTCGCCAGGATCTGCACGATCTGGTTTCGATCCTGCGTGAGGTCGAGCATCTCGTCGACCTCGGTCTTCACCTGGATCCCCAGCTCCGTGCAGCGCACCAGGACGAAGGCCAGGGCCTCGTCGATGACCTGGTCGAGCGAGCACTTCTCGACCACGGAGGTGACGCGCGCGTACTCCTCCTGCAGCTGGATCGTTCGCATGATCTGGCCCACGTGGCGGCCCACGCTGTCCATCTCCGCGACGATCTCCTGCTGCTCGCGCGTGATCGCAGCGGACAGCCCGGGGAGGGCCTGGACAAGGGCCTTGCCGGCCGCATCCTCGGTCAAGAACCGGCCGAGGTCGTCCTTGTGGGCGAGCAGGAGCTCCATCCCGCGGGTCAGGAGCTTCGTGGACTTGGACCGGAGCTTCTCGCCCACGAGCGAGGTGGAGACGTTCACGCTCGTGATCGCGTTGCCGACGTTGTGGAGCACGCCGATCGCCACGTCGGCCATTCCGCCCAGGCGCGACGCCGTGTTGAGCGCCGTGTTGAGCCGCTTGCGCTCGGTGATGTCGCGGGCGATGCCGACCGTGCCGACGATCGCCCCGGCCGCGTCGCGCAGCGGGGACTTGATGGTCTCGAGCCAGACGACCTTGTGGTTGCCGTCGATGATCGACTCCTCGATCCGCTTCTGGGTCTCGCTCTCCATGATCACCCGGTCGTCGGCCTTGAACTTCGTGGCCAGCTCGCCGAAGCACACGTCGCAGGTGTTGTTGACCAGGAACTCGTGGGCCATTCCGACGGTGTCGCAGAATGCCTTGTTGGCGATGATGAACTTCGAGTCGCGATCCTTGACCCACGCCATGTCGGGGAGGTTGTTGACGAACGTCTCCATGAGCGCGTTCTTGTTCTCGATCTCTGCGCGGATCTTCTCTCGCTGGGTGACGTCGCGCGACACGCACAGGACGCCTTGCCCGAACACCGACACGGTCATCTCCCGCCAGCGCTCGTCCTCGCCGGGAGCGCCCCAGGCGTCGAGCGCGACGCCGCCGCGCCCCTCGCCGATCGCCTCGGCGATCACGCGGTGTGCGCGGGTGTGCTCGAGCCGCGGGAGCACGGAGGTCAGGGGGCTGCCCAGCAGCTCGTCCTGCGGGCGCCCGACCAGCTCGCACAGCGACCGGGTCGCGTACACGAGCCGCCACTCGCGGTCGACGACGAAGAACGCGTCGTCGACCACGTTCAGGATGTCCGCGGCAAGCCCGCGGCTGTCCTCGCCGCCGGCGCCGCGTAGCGTCCCGATCTCTGGCCCGTCGACCTCGCTGTCGCCAGCTGCCAGTTCCCGGGCGAGTGGCTCTCCTATCGTTCGAGTCCTCATCGATTCGTGAAGATCGGCAGGAACCCGCGGATCTTGAGGGCGCTCGCCACGGGATCGGGCATCTCACCTGCACCTACGGCGCACCGCGGGCCCGCGCCCGCAGGTGCGATGCCGGCTGCTCAGGCCGCGGCGCGGGCCGGCGGCTCGACCGGCAGGCCGAGCATCGTGCGGACCTCGGACAGCGGGGTCGCCCAGTGGTCCTCCCAGGCGAAGCTGGGCAGGCGACGGGCGCGGGCGCCGGTGCGGTAGAGCGTGATCACGTCGCGCACGAGGCCGGGCTTCTCGCGGACGCCGCGCAGCATCCCGGCCGCGGCGAGCAGGGCATTGCCGGGCGCGCGGACCTGGGCGAACGTGAACGCCTGGAGCGCGATCTCGCCCGCGGGATCGGTGTTGCAGCCGGTCACGACGTGCCACAGGTCGTGGGTCTGGCGCATCCTCTGGATGACGTAGGACAGCCGAGGGTCGGTGACGCCGGCCGGCGGGCCGTCGAAGACCTCGGGGGTCAGGCCGCGCGAGCGCAGGAACTTCGCGTACGTGTGGCCGAGCGTGCCCTCGGGCAGCGCGGCGAGGACGTCGAGGTCGACGGTGTGCGAGTCGATCGCGCGGTGCTCGTCGTAGAGCTTGCGGGCCGCGGGGTCGGCGAAGAACCGGTCGAGCCGCGCGCTGGTCGACCGGCCGGAGTTGATCAGGCCCAGGAACACCAGGACCTGCTCGGTGTCGTCGGGGTTGGCGAGGACCTTTCGCAGGGCCGCAAGGGCGCGCTTCCAGCGCTCGACGGGGGACAGCGCGGTGAGATCCGGGGGGAGTTCGGGGGACGCGGGCGAGGTCTGCATGGTAGGGCTCCTGAACAGCTCCTATTGTCACGTTGATAATAGGGCGGTCGAGGCTATTGTCAAGGTGATGATAGTCGCCGTGGTAGCATGCGGCGCGCAATGCCGCGGACCGGCAAGCAAATCTCCCGGCGGGTCGGCCGCGCGCTGCCCCGGCGGCGGCGGCCGCCCGAGCTCGCGCGCCAGGAGATCCTCGATGCCGCCGAGCGCGTGTTCGCCGCGTCGCAGCCCGATCAGGTCGGGCTCAAGGAGGTCGCCCGGCAGGCCGGCGTCAGCCATGCGCTGATCACCCACTACTTCGGGACCTACGCCGGGTTGATCGAGGCCGCGCTCGAGCGCCGGCAGCGCAAGATCCGCGAGGCCGTGCTCGCCCGGCTGCGCGAGCCCGACGCGCTGGGGCGGCCGAGCGAGCTGCTCGACATCCTGTTCCGCACGATGCAGGACCCGGTGCACCTCCGGCTGATGCGCTGGCTGCTCGCGAGCGAGCGGCCGTCCGCGAGCAACGCCCTGGGGCTGCAGGAGCGCGGGCTGGCGCTGATCGCCGATCAGGTCGCGCGCACGATGTCACCCGCGCCGGACCGCGCGCTGGTCGATCAGATCGAGGTCACGCTGCTCACCGCGGTGTCGGCGGCGTACGGCTATGCCCTCGGCAAGCACGCGCTGGTCGGCGCGCTCGGCCGGCAGCCGTCGCGCGAGCTCGACGATCAGGTGCGCGAGACCCTGGCCGCGATGGTCACGGCGCATCTCGACATCAAGCGCTGAGGCCCGAGGCGGTCCGAGCCGATACGTCCGAGCCGATCCGTCCGGGGCCGAGAACACTGCGAGAAACACCCAAGCTCGCCAGTCGTGGAATGTCCAGGCCGGCGCGAACAGCGCGGCACCGAGCGCGAGGATCAGGAAGGCAAGTCCGCCGAAGGCCTGTCTCCTCGAGGCCGTCCTCCACGATGTGTCGCACGCACGGCGGTGTCGCTTGCGGCCGGAACGCATCGCCGCTGCCGCGTGACCGCAGTGATCCGCGGCAGCGGGAATTTGCAGCCGGGCCCACATGAAATGGAGCGACCGGCCGAAATGCCGAGAGACATGTATCGCTCGATCGCCTCGTGTTGCGTGGTGTTGGCCGCTTGCAAGGGTGGCTGCGGAGACGGCCGCATCCCGTCGGCGCCGACCTTGCAAAATCTCATGGTGACCACGGCGGAGGACACGCCGCTGTCGTTCACCGTGGCGATCACCGCGGCGGAGGCCAGCGACGTCACGCTGACCGTGGTCACGGCGCCGAGCCACGGCACGCTCGCCGGTGCCGGGCCGGCGTGGACGTACACGCCGGCTGCCGACTACAACGGCAGCGACACGGTGATGGTCCGCGGCGAGGATCAGTACGGCACCGCGACGGCGACCGTGACGATCCAGGTCACCGCGGTCGACGACGCGCCGGTGGCCCACCCCGACAACCTGGCGGCCGGGTTCGAGACCCCGCTGACGGTCGTGCCGAGCACGCTGCTGGCCAACGACACCGACATCGACAGCGACAGCGCGACGCTCACGGTGACCGCCGTGACCGCCGGCAGCCACGGCACGGTGGCGATCACCGGCGGCAACGTCGTGTTCACGCCCGAGATCGGCTACACCGGCGCGGCGACGTTCAGCTACACGGTGTCCGACGGCACGAAGACGGGGCAGGGCACGGTGACGGTCACGATCGGCGTCGACCAGGCGCCGGTCGCGGTCGACGACACCGGCACCACCAACGAGGACACGGCGCTGACGATCCCCGACGCGACGTTGCTCGCCAACGACACCGACGCCGAGCACCAGACGCTCGCGATCTCGGCGGTCGGCTCGGCGGTCCACGGCATCGTCAGCCATACCGGCTCGCAGGTGACGTTCACGCCGGACGCGAACTATCACGGCGCTGCGGGCTTCAACTACACGGTCACGGACGGCTACAAGACCGACTTCGGTGCGGTCGTCGTGACGGTGGACCCGGTCAATGACGTGCCGGTCGCGGTGGCGGACACGCAGAGCACCAGCGAGGACACGCCGCTGATCTTCGGCGCCGCCACGCTGGCTGCCAATGACACCGACGTGGACAACGATGCCCTCACGGTGACCGCGGTGACGGCCACGGCGACCAGCCACGGCACCGTGGTGCTCGCCAGCGGCGTCGTGACCTACACGCCCGACGCGAACTACAACGGCGCGGCGGACTTCTCCTATACCGTGTCCGACGGCAACGGCGGCACCGCCGACGGCACGGTGAGCGTGACCGTGAACCCGGTCAACGATCCGCCGGTCGCGGTCGACGATGCGGTCAGCACCAACGAGGACACGCCGCTGGTGTTCGCGGCGACACAGCTCGCGGCGAACGACACCGACGTCGAGAACGACGCGCTGACGGTCACCGCCGTGACGCCGACCGCGACCACGCACGGCACGGTCACCCTGGTCGCCGTGGGGGTGCCCGGCCCGGCCGGTCTCCGCAGCGCGCCGGTCCGGACCGCGCCCGGCGGCCGCATCGCATTCGGCCCGGCTCCGCCGCCGCCCGGCTCGATCGTCTACACGCCGGCGGCTGACTTCAACGGCAGCGCCGACTTCGACTACACCGTCTCCGACGGCCATGGCGGCACGGCGACCGGCCACGTCCAGGTCACCGTGGTCGCGGTCAACGACGCGCCGGTCGTCACGACCTCGGCCGGCGCGGTCGCCTACACCGAGAACGCGGCGGCCACCGCGCTCGATCCCGGCCTCGTCGTCGGCGACGTCGACTCGACCGACCTGACCGGCGCGACGGTCCAGATCTCGACCGGCTGCACCAACCCCGAGGACGTCCTGGCGTTCACCCCGGGGGCCGGCCTCGCCGCAGGCCGCGCCACCCGCGCCGCCCGCGCCGCCGGTGCCGTCCGCCGCGCTGCGGTGGTCACGCCGGACCCGCCCGGCGGCATCACCGTGGGCAGCTACAACGCGTCGACCTGCACGCTGACCCTGACCGGCACCGCGACCGTCGCGGCCTACCAGGCGGTGCTGCGCCAGGTCACCTACGCCAACACCAGCGACGATCCGTCGACCGCCGCGCGCACCGTGACCTTCACGATCGACGACGGCCAGGCCGCCAACCACAGCGGCAGCGGCAGCCGCGATCTCGTCGTGACGGCGGTCAACGACCCGCCGGTCGCGGTCGACGACGCGGTGAGCACCAACGAGGACACGCCGCTGGTGTTCCCGGCGACGCAGCTCGCCGCCAACGACACCGACGCCGAGCACGACACGCTGACGGTGACCGCCGTCTCGGCGACCGCGAGCACGCACGGCACGGTCAGCCTGACCAGCGGGGGGCTGCCCGGCCCGGCCGGGCAGGGCAACCCGCCGCCGCCGCCCGGCTCGGTCGTCTACACGCCGGCGGCCGACTTCAACGGCAGCGCCGACTTTGACTACACGGTCTCCGACGGCCATGGCGGCACGGCGACCGGCCACGTCCGGGTAACGGTGGCCTCGGTCAACGACGCGCCGGTCGTCACCGCCTCCACGGGCTCGGTCGGCTACACCGAGAACGCGGCGGCCACGCCGGTCGACCCGGGCATCACGGTCACCGATGCCGACAGCACCGACCTGACCGGCGCGACGATCCAGATCACGACCGGCTGCACCGACCCCGAGGACGTGCTCGCGTTCAACGCGGGCGCCGGCCTCGCCCCGGGCCACGCCGCCCGCGCTGCCGCCAACGCCCCGGTGGTCACGCCGGGCCCGGCCGGTCCGATCACCGCTGCCGGCTACGACGCGACCACCTGCACGCTGACCCTGACCGGCACCGCGACCGTCGCGGAGTACCAGGCGGCCTTGCGCCAGGTCACCTACGCCAACACCAGCGACGATCCGTCGACCACCACGCGCACGGTGACCTTCACGGTCGACGATGGCCAGGCGGCCAGCCACACCGGCAGCGACTCGCGCGACCTGACGGTGACGCCGGTCGACGATGCTCCGGTGGCGGTGAACGACGCCTCCAGCGTCGGCGAGGACTCCGGCGCCAGCGCGATCGACGTACTCGCCAACGACACCGATGTCGACGGCGGCGCGAAGTCGATCACCTCGGTCACCCAGCCGTCGCGTGGCACTGTCGTGATCACCGGCGGCGGCACCGGCCTGACCTACCAGCCGAACGCGAACTACTGCAACCGCCTGCCGCCGCCCCCGCCGCCACCGATCGCGCCGGGCGGCGGCGAGCCGAACGCGCCGGCCGGGGTCGACACGTTCACGTACACGCTGTCGCCGGGCGGCAGCACCGCCACGGTCTCGGTCACCGTGTTCTGCGTCGACGACGCGCCGGTCGCGGTCGACGACGCCGAGACCGTGGCCGAGGGCAGCGTCGCGAGCACGTTCACCGTGCTGGCGAACGATACCGACGTCGACGGCGGCCTGAAGTCGATCGCCTCGATCACCCAGCCGGAACACGGCACGGCCGCGATCGCCATCGATGGCCTCAGCGTCACGTACACACCGACAGCGAATTACTGCAACCAGGTGCCCAACGCACCGCGCGACACGTTCACGTACGCGCTCACGCCCGGAGGTAGCTCGGCGACGGTCTCGGTGACGGTCACGTGTGCCTGCGGCAAGAACAAGTCGACTGACTTCGTCGTGGGGAGCAACAACTGATGAAGGCCTTCCGCACTCCAGCTCGCGTTGCGATCGCCCACGGCCTGCGCGGCTGTCTGGTCGCATCGATCTTCACCGGCCTCACCGGCCTCACCGGCCTCACTGGCTGCGGCCTGGACTCGCCGGATCCGTCCGCCGGTCCCACCACCGCCACCACCAGCAACGCGCTGTCCGCGCGCCCGGCCGATCCGGCCCGGGCTGCGGCGCTGGTCGCCCGGGCGAGGTCGCTCGTGCGCCCCGGCAGCGTGGTGCAGGCCGAGTCGCGGCTCGGCGTCCCGACGTTCCTGTGGACGCGCGAGGCACCCGCGCCGGCGCCGGCCCTCGCGGCGGGCGCACCCGCCGGCGGCGTCGTCCAGCCCGAGGCCGCCGCGCGCGCGCTGCTCGCCGACTATGCGCCGCTGTACGGGCTCGGCGACAGCGACATCGCGGACGCGGTCGTCACTTACATCGATCACGGCCGCCTCGGACCGGTCGTGGTCAAGCTGCACGCCGAGCTCGGCGGCGTCGAGATCTTCGGTGAGG
>DASWRS010000328.1:0-2136 GCA_036403075.1 Kofleriaceae bacterium | reverse complement strand
GACATCGAGATCAAGTTCAACGGCGTCCGGCCGGGCGAGAAGCTGTTCGAGCAGCTCGCGACCGACGCCGAGCACGCCGACAAGACCAAGCACCCCAAGATCTACATCGGCCGGATCCGCGCGCCCGGCTGGGCCGAGGTGTCGCGCGGCCTCGACCACCTGCTCGCCCTGGCCCCCGACGCCGGGGCGCCCGAGCTCCGCGCGGCGCTGCGCACGCTGGTCCCCGAGTACACCGGCGGCCTCGCCAAGTCGTCGCAGCCGGTGGTTGCGCTCCCGGCGACCCGCCGCCGCCGCAAGCACGACGGCATGCCCACGCTGCCCACGCTGCCCACGCTGCGCGATCTGACCGTGGTGCCGGAGCTGCTGATGCCGGCCGGGTCGACGACGCCAGGGTCCCCGGCGCCGATGGTGCCCGTGCCGGCGGCGACCGTGCCGGTCCCGACGATGCTCGAGCTACCGCGGCTGCCCGACATGGCGGTGGCGCCGGGAAGCATGCTCGACCGACCTGACGCGGCCGTATCGGCGGTGTCGATCGATCACGCCAAGCCGCGGCGCGACACCGGAACGCAACCCCTGTTCGCGGTGCGGGCCGTCCGGGGATGACCGGCCGGATCTACCTGTCGCCCCCCGAGCTCACCGGGCGCGAGCTCGCGCTCCTCGGCGAGGCCATCTCGTCGGGCTGGATCGCGCCGCTGGGGCCGCAGGTCGATGCCTTCGAGGCCGAAGTCGCCCGGCGCGTCGACATGCCGCACGCGCTCGCGCTGTCGAGCGGCACCGCGGCGCTCCACCTAGCGCTGCTCGCGCTCGGTGTCGGCCCGGGCGACGCGGTGTGGACCTCGACCCTGACGTTTGCGGCCACGGCCAACGCGATCGCGTACGTCGGGGCGACCCCGGTGTTCGTCGACAGCGAGCGCGTGAGCTGGAACATCGACGCGGGCCTGCTCGCCGAGCAGCTCGATCGCGCGGCGCGCGCCGGCAGCCTGCCGCGGGCGATGATCGGCGTCGACCTCTACGGCCAGTGCGCCGACTGGGAGCCGATCGTCGCGGCCTGCCGGCGCCACGGCGTGGCGATCATCGAGGATGCCGCCGAGGCGCTCGGCGCGAGCTATCGCGGCCGGCCGGCGGGCTCGCTCGGCGACCTGGCGGTCCTGTCGTTCAACGGCAACAAGATCATCACGACCTCCGGCGGCGGCATGCTGCTCGCGACGCGCAAGGCGTGGGTCGATCGCGCGCGCCACCTCGCGACCCAGGCGCGCGAGCCGGTGCGCCACTACGAGCACAAGGAGCTCGGCTACAACTACCGGCTGAGCAACCTCCTCGCGGCGGTCGGCCGCGCGCAGCTCGTGGACCTCGACCGCCGCGTCGAGGCGCGCCGGGCGATCCAGGCCCGCTACTGGGCCGCCCTGGGCGATCGCCCGGGCTGGCTCTTCATGCCGGAGGCCAGCTTCGGCCGCGCGACCTTCTGGCTGACCTGCGCGACGATCGATCCCGACACGGCGGGCGAGACCCGCGACGACGTGATCGATCGGCTGGCCACCCTCGACATCGAGGCGCGGCCGGTGTGGAAGCCGCTGCACCTCCAGCCGGCCTTCGCCGGCGCCCCCAGCTTCCGCGGCCACGTGGCCGAGCAGCTGTTCCGCGACGGCATCTGCCTGCCGAGCGGCTCGGCCCTCGGCCCCCGCGACCAGGATCGCGTGATCGACGCCATCCGGGCGCGCCCCTGACGGCTTCGCCACCCGCGCGCCCCTGACGGCTTCGCCACCCGCGCGCCCCCGCGGTGTCGCCCCGCGAGCGCGCGTCGCTCGCACCGCCCGCAGCATGGTGCGCGGATGTGTCGCCTCGCCCGCCGCAGCACGGTGCGCGGACCTGTCGCCTCGCACCGCGGCGTCGCGCGAGCGTGCGTCGGGTCGCGCCGGCGCCTCGCCCCGCGAGCGCGCGTCGCCTCGCCCCGCCAGGACGCCGGGCGAGCGTGTGTCGCTTCGCACAGCTGCAGCATGCTGCGCGGACCTGTCGCCTCGCACCCGTGCCACACTGCCGCGCAAGCATTGTGACGCGCGTTGTCGTGATCGGCGGATTCCTCCCGTCGGTGATCAGCTTTCGAGGCCCGCTGCTATCCGCGATGGTTGCGCGCGGCCA